>DATJHU010000069.1:0-68859 GCA_035493715.1 Alphaproteobacteria bacterium
GCCGCCTGTCAGCACCTTGCCGGACGACGGCACGACGGTGTTGTAGGCGCGGGCGAGGCGGGTGATCGAATCCAGCAGGATGACAACGTCCCGCTTATGCTCGACCAGTCGCTTGGCCTTTTCGATGACCATCTCGGCGACCTGCACATGGCGTGTCGCCGGCTCGTCGAAAGTGGAGGACACGACCTCGCCTTTTACGGAGCGGGCCATGTCGGTCACTTCTTCGGGCCGCTCGTCGATCAGGAGTACTATCAGATAGGCGTCGGGATGGTTGGCGGCGATAGCGGCAGCTACGTTCTGCAACATCACCGTCTTGCCGGTACGGGGCTGCGCCACAATGAGCGCACGCTGCCCCATGCCGATCGGCGCTACCAGGTCCCAAACGCGAAGCGTCATGTCCTTGCGCGTCGGATCGTCGATTTCGAGCGTGAACTTCCGGTCGGGATAAAGCGGCGTCAGGTTGTCGAAATTGATCCGGTGGCGAACTGCCTCCGGGTCCTCGAAATTGATGGTGTTGACCTTCAGCAAGGCGAAATAGCGCTCGCCGTCCTTCGGCGCGCGGATCTGCCCTTCCACCGTGTCACCGGTGCGCAGCCCGAAGCGGCGCACCTGGCTCGGCGAAACGTAAATGTCGTCCGGCCCGGCGAGATAATTCTCCTCCGGGGAGCGCAGGAAGCCGAAGCCGTCCTGCAGCACTTCGAGAACACCCGAGCCGAAAATCGCTACGTCGTTTTCGGCAAGCGTCTTCAGGATCGTGAACATCATATCCTGCTTGCGCAGCGAACCGATATTCTCGATCTGCAACTCCTCAGCGAACGCAAGCAGCTCGGCGGGAGACTTTTTCTTTAATTCAGCGAGATCCATAGATGCCTAATAGGGGTGTTTGGCGCGGACCCCGGTTGGGATGAGGTCGAAGGCGCAAACGATCAGGAGGGAAAGTTATGCGCCGACCCGACGGGGGCGCATTGGAACGAATCGTGCGATATTCTCGGCAGACGATACGCTTACTGAACCACAATTATGTCTCAGTGTTCCTGATGTCAATGCGGCCTGCGCGTTTATTTACGATTTGAAAGACGATATCCATTGGGCGCACCGCAACGCGACGGATTTTGACATGCCGGGATTTTCGGAACGCTTCCTGACCCTCGCGCAAACGCGCTCACCGCTTTGCGTAGGCATCGACCCGTCTGTCGAGCTGCTCGAGCGATGGGGCCTGCCCGCGAATGCCGAGGGCGTAGCGTCGTTCTGCGACATTATGGTTGAAGCCATGGGCGAGCGGGTTGCCATCGTCAAGCCGCAGGCCGCCTTTTTTGAACAGTTCGGTCCTGCCGGCATGCAGGAGCTGGTCCGGCTGGTAGGAAACGTGAAAGCGCACGGCGCGCTGGCACTGATCGATGTGAAACGCGGCGATATCGGCCACACGCTCGAAGCCTATGCCGACGCGATGATCGGCCCCGACAGCCCGTTCGGTGGCGACGCTATGACGGTATCAGCCTATCTGGGATTCGGCGCATTGAAGCCCTTGCTGGACAAGGCCGTCGCCAGAGAAGCCGGTGTGTTCGTCGTCGTCCGTTCATCCAACCCCGAGGGCAGGGCGCTGCAGGACGCAAAGCTGACCGACGGCCGCTCGGTCGCAACCTCACTGGCCGACGATATCACGGCCTACAACGAATCCATCGGTCCCGGGGTAGGCCCGGTTGGCGCGGTTATGGGTGCAACACTGGAAGGCACCGCGACGGAAACCTTGGCGCATTTGCCCAACGCCCTGCTGCTGGCTCCCGGAATCGGCGCCCAAGGCGCGACATTCGCGGATATGGCGCGCAATTTCGGAGCAGCGGCGAGACGAGCGCTACCTTCCGCCTCGCGCAGTATACTGAGCAAAGGACCATCCGTGGCGGCCCTGACCGATGCCATCGAACAGCACTGCGATCAAGCGCTGCGGGCTCGCGGCTAGGGCCCGAAATTCTGGAATATCAGGTCCGGTGCACTGGTGTTGTGATGCGACGGAAACGGCCGGCTGAACCTAACGGACAAGGCATCCGCCGCTTTGAAATCCAGTATGTTTTCGATCTGAGTTTTCCGTCCCGGCGGCCATACACTTACAAATGCCGTATCCGACATGGTCGGTGTCACGAACATTGACCGCAACGCCGCCCAGGGCGCTGAACCATCCGATTGCGGCAAGTCGACCGAGACGAGGGTCCTGTCCGTCGACGATTCAATGACACGTAGAGTTCCTTCGCCGGTCAAGAAATCCAGACGAAACGAAAGTGCTTGCCGATCGAAAGTTATCGAAGACAGCGGGACATAAGGTCGGCCGTCTTCAGCAATCGGTCCAATCAGGAACGAGCTGCCATAGAGGGTTTCCGCCATGCCTGCGGGTGTAAGCGGCTTCAGCCGCCAGTAGCCATCAGACGGATAGAGGACAAGCAGTTCGATCCAACGCCCGTCCGCGATCCTGCGCAGCAACTGAACCAGATGGAGGCCGCGGGTAACGGCGTCGCCGACACGGAAATCAACGTTATCGGGACGCCAGAACGTCGGGTAGCGGTGCCCGACTAGCCGGTATTCGTCGTCCTGGAACAGCACAATGTCGAGCGGTTCAAACCGAAAACTGGGGTCCTGCGTTTGGTCGCAAGCCGTGAAATTCGGAGCGTTCTCGTCTTTCGCGATGGACCGGAGATAGGGTGGGTGCCGGGCCTCGATGGTGAAATGCGATATTCCTGCGCCGCTGAACTTCACATAGACATTGTCGCTCTCAGCGCAACGCGTCGGCTTCGTCGCGTTATCGACATGAACCATTGTCGCGGCTTGAACAAGGCTGGAGCAGAGCACCCCGAATAGAACGACGAAAATGCGAAGGATCACGCCAGAGGCTTGAACTGCTTGGCCAGGTTCAGGCCCTGATTTTGATAATTCGAGCCGATGCCGCGGCCATAGAGCCTATCCGGCCGCCCGGCCATCGGCTCATACCGGAGCCAACCCACCGTCTGTCCGTGCTCAAGCAGGAACGGGACTTCGTGCGAGCGCACTTCCAGTACCGCGCGGCTGCCGCCGGCACTCTGGTCCCAGCCGAAACCAGGATCGAAGAAGCCCGCATAATGGACCCGAAACTCCCCGACCGTGGTGTCATACGCCATCATCTCGGCTGCATAATCCGGTGGTACCCCGACCGACTCTCGCGTCTTCAGGATATAGAAATCGTTCGGATCCAGGATCATGCGCGGTTCGCGGTGCACGTGGATCGGCTCCCAGAATTCCATCGGGTCGTAAAAGCCGATTTTTTCGACGTCGATCCGATCCGTGTGCTTGCGGGCACGAAACCCGATCAGGCTGCCGTCGCCGGACCCACCCAGGTCGACGGTGACGCGCAGCATCCCGTCTTCGCCGAGCTTCTCTTCGTCGCCGAGCGCCATGACGATCTGCTGGTCGTCGTGCAGGCGGCGAAGCTCGCCTGAGGGTACGTGCGGCGAGCCGCGGCGAAAGCGCAGCTGATTGAGACGCGTGCCAGTGCGGACCACGACGCTGAACGTCCGGGGCGCGATCTCAGCGTAAAGCGGCCCTTGATAGCCGCGCTCGACCCTGTCGAAGGCCGCAGTCCGGTCGGTGATCAGACGGGTCAGAATATCCAACCGGCCGGTCGAACTCTTCGGGTTGGCAAAACCAGCGACCGCCGGCATCAACGCCAGCGATTCCAGCAACGGCACGACATAGACGCACCCTTT
Organism: Alphaproteobacteria bacterium; assembly: GCA_035493715.1. Lineage (GTDB taxonomy): Bacteria > Pseudomonadota > Alphaproteobacteria > BOG-932 > Roseiterribacteraceae > BOG-932. The sequence continues at coordinate 3,729 of DATJHU010000069.1, forward strand.
CTCGAGAACGGCGCCGGCCCGAAGATCGATCTCATAACCGTCGAGCTGCGCGATCTTTTCGATGACAGTCGCATCCGGACCCGGCAGGAAGCTGGCGCGCACGCGATAGGCGACGGTGCCCAACCGCAAATCGATGCTGGCGGGCTGCACCTGTTCCTGGAAGATCGGCTCGTCGGCAAGAATCTCGCCGTCGCGCCACATCGCGTTGATCGCCTGATACGGCAGAATGCCGGTCGCGCGCGGCCAGCCGGCTTGCGGCGCGTGTTCGGTTGAGGCTGCGGTGTCGACCATGGAACGCTTTTACTAGAACGGTCGCACGATCACCATGATCACGATGACGATCAGGGCCAATGTCGGCACCTCGTTGATCATGCGATAGAATTTCTGCGAACGGGTGTTGCGGTCAGCCGCGAATTCCTTCCGCCAGCGGGACATGACGCCGTGCATGCCCGACAGGAACAGCACCAACACCAATTTTACGATCAGCCAGGCCTGCGAGAGCAGCGCCGGGTTGAGCGCGATCATCGTGATGCCGCATAGCCATGTGACGATCATCGCCGGGTTCATGATGATTCGCATGAGCTTTTCCTCCATCACCTTGAAGGTTTCGCTCTGCGGCGATCCGACAGGTGATGTGGCGTGATAGACGAACAACCGCGGCAGATAGAGTTGGCCCGCCATCCAGGCGATGACTGCGATCACATGCAGTGCTTTAATCCACAGATACAGCGTCGCCACGGCATCCTCACATCTTCATTGGGCAACTACAGTCGCCGGGACATATACGTTCCCCCGCGCCTGAGATGACGTCGTCCACGGCCGACTGCTTGCCGACCAGATCCGCCAAAGTCTCGATAAAGGACGGAGCGGTCGCGACCGTATCCACGCGGCGGAAGAACGGCACGCCGACCTCTCCCGCCAATTTGCGATATTCGATCTCGATCTCGACCAATGTCTCGGAATGTTCGGAGACGAAAGCGATTGGGGCGATGACGACCGGCGCCTTGTCTTGCCCCGCGCGGCGGATTTCCGTGTCGGTCGAGGGGCCGATCCATTTCATAGGGCCGACCCGGCTTTGGTAGCAGATCGACCAGTCTAGATCCGGCAGGCCCAGCTTTTCGACGATCGCCCTCGCGGTCAATTCGCATTGAAATTGATAAGGATCGCCGCCTTTGACGACGCTTTCCGGCAAGCCGTGAGCGGAGAGCAGCAGGCGCGGCTTGCCGTAAGCGGCGGCCTGGTCGAGCGCGGGGGCGATCAGTTCGGCGGCGGCGGCGATGAAACCGGATGCTTCCGGATAACAGCAGATCGACCGTGTCGGCGCGTTGAGCTTCATCGCCTTGGCTGCCTGATGCCAGGCGCGAATGCTGGAAGCCGTTGTGGTTGTTGAGAATTGGGGATAGAGCGGGAGCAGGACGATCTCGTCGGGGCGCCAGTCCTGGACGTCGGCGACAGTCTGTTCCGTAAAGGGATGCCAATAGCGCATCGCGATGAAGACACGGACATTTTCGTCGCCGCCGAGCGCGGCGTGAAGCGCCTTCGCCTGTGCTTCCGTGTTCGGGAGAAGTGGCGATCCGCCGCCCAAATGTCGATAAATTTCAATGGCTAACGGTGCACGCCGTTTGGCAACCAGATAGGCGAGGAGTGTGCGGAACGGCTGCGGCAGCTGGAAGATCGCCGGGTCGTTGAACAGGTTGAACAGGAAGGGCCGGACCGCCTCGAGCCTGTCCGGACCACCCAGATTGAACAGAACGACAGCTGTACGTTTCATAACACTTCACGCATCGGTTTTGGCGGTTTCACGCACCAGTTTCACCAAATCGGCGACATGTTCCGGCGGGGTTGTCATCGGCACGCCATGTCCGAGATTGAAGATCAGCGGCCGCCCCCTGGTTTTCTCCAGGATTCCGTGGACGGCGTCGGCCATGACCGAGCCCCCGACGACCAGCGCCGCCGGATCGAGATTGCCCTGGACCGGCAGCGCCTTCGGCAGCACCTCCATCGCCCAGCCGAGCGGCACCTGCGTATCGAGACCGACAGCGGTGACACCGGTCTCCGCGGCATAAAGCGGCAGCAGCCCGCCGGCGCAGCGCGGGAAGCCGATGATCGGCACGGTGGGATGACGCGCGCGGAGCGCTGTCACGATGGCTTTGGTCGGGGCCACCACCCACCGGCGGAACTCGGCCTCTGCCAGAGCACCGGCCCAACTGTCGAACAGCTGCACCAACTCGGCGCCGGCGGCGATCTGGGCGGAGAGATGTTCGACGGTCGACGAGACCAGCATGTCGAGCAACTGCTGGAAGACCTTCGGCTGGCCCATGCCGAACTGTTTGGCGACCAGGAAATCACGCGAGCCGGTGCCCTCGACCATATAGGCCGCGACCGTCCAGGGCGCCCCGGCAAAGCCGATCAGCGCTGTCTCGCGCGGCAGTAAGGCCGCAACACCCGACACGGCCTGATAAACCGGCGCGAGCCTTTCGGTAACGCCGTCCGTCGTGAGCCTGCCCAGATCGGCCGCCGAGCGGATCGGCTCCAGCTTCGGCCCCTCGCCCTCGAGGAATTCCACCTTCTGCCCGAGCGCCCAAGGAACGGTCAGGATGTCCGAGAACAGGATTGCCGCGTCTAACCCGTAGCGCCGGATCGGCTGCAGTGTCGCCTCGACCGCGAGTTCAGGCCGGAAGCAGAAATCGAGGAAATTCTTCGCCTGAGTGCGAAGCGCCCGATATTCCGGGAGATAGCGCCCGGCCTGACGCATGAGCCAAAGGGGCGCAGGCCTGACAGCCTGGCCTTTCAAAGCCGAAAGCATGAGCTTTTCTGGTCCGGGCTCGGATCGCATGGGTTTTCCCATTCCTAATAGAATCTTGTCTTAAAGGTTTTGGTGTTTGATGGATGCCTGTTGATAACGGGGATTAACCCGACAGGCGATTTCATCCACAGGTTTTTCAACATGAAAGACAGCTTCGGAAGCGGCTGAGGATGATACGGTAAGCGTCATAAAAACGTGGCGATTCCAAAGCTCTAAAAAAGTTCCCAATAGGTGGGAGCGCCCGAAACGGCGATTTGCCCTCGTTTTTGTCGCGGAGGCTGTCTGTTTCATACAGTCCGGATGAAAACATTGCCATGCATGTGACGATTGTGCATGGCTTGGAAAGGGCTGGGGACACCGCCATTTTATCCACAGTTTCATTCCGATGCCGTTTCATTCGGGTCAGGGCTACCACTTGCGCGATTTCCACATGCACCTTGTGTCGGACGCAACCGGCGAGACCGTGATTGCGTCGGCACGCGCCTGCGTCGCGCAGTTCGACGGCGTCAGGCCGATCGAGCATTTCTGGAACCTCGTTCGCACCCAGCGCCAGCTGAATCTCGCATTGGAAGGGATCAGCGAGAAGCCCGGTATCGTCATTTATACGCTGGTCGATCGGGAACTGCGCGCTTCGCTGGAATCGACCTGCCGCGCGCTGCAGGTGCCGTGCATACCCATGCTGGATCCGATCCTGAAGGGCCTGTCGGCCTATCTGGGTTTGGAAAGCAAGGCGCAGCCCGGGCGCCAGCATATGATGAACGAGGAGTATTTCAGCCGTCTGGACGCCATGGACTTTGCCATGTCGCAGGATGACGGGCAGTCGCCGGCCAAATTGTCGGACGCCGACGTCATCCTGGTCGGCGTGTCGCGCACCTCTAAGACACCCACCTGCATCTATTTAGCCAATCGCGGCGTCAAGGCGGCCAATGTGCCGTTTGTGCCGAACATCGCCTTGCCCGAGATCCTGACGGGGGAGAATGCGCCGCTGATCATCGGCCTGACCGAGGACCCGGACCGCCTTGTGTCGATCCGCCGTAATCGTCTGCGCATGCTGAACCAGTCCGAGTCGGTGGCCTACGCCGACGCAGAGGCGGTGCGCGAGGAGGTCAACGAGGCGCGGCGGTTCTATACCAAGATGGGCTGGCCGGTGATCGACGTGACCCGGCGGTCGATCGAGGAGACAGCCGCCGAGATCATCAAGATACTGGCGCGGCGCCAGTTGATTTCCGCCGAAGACCTGCATTTCTAGTCGTCATGGCGGAAATCTCCCTCGTTCTGGCGTCGGGCAGCACGTCCCGGCAGCAAATGCTCAAATCGGCGGGCGTGCCGTTCATCGTCGACCGTCCGGATGTCGATGAGGGCGCGCTGAAAATGGAATGCCGGGCACGCGGGCTGACGGTTGCCGAAACCGCCGAGGCTCTGGCTCTGGCCAAGGCGCGGCAGATCGGCGGCAGGCATCCGGGCCTTATCGTGATCGGCGCCGACCAGATGCTGGAATGCGGTGAGGAATGGTTCGACAAACCGGCGGATCGCGCGGCCGCGGCGCGGCAGCTGCAAAAATTGGCGGGGCGGGTCCACAGACTGCACGCGGCGGTCGTGGCGCTGCGTGACGATCGCGTACTTTGGCGCACGACCGATGTCGCCGAATTGGCGATACGTCCATTTACGGCCGATTTCCTTGAGGCCTATCTGGAGCGCGAGGGCGACGCCGTCCTGAGTTCGGTCGGCGCCTACCGGCTGGAGAGCCTGGGCATCCAACTGTTCAGCGCCATCCACGGCAATCATTTCACCATTCTGGGCATGCCGCTTTTGCCGCTGCTGTCGTTCCTGCGCGACGAGGGCGTGATCACGTCATGATCTTGCGGGCGGGCGTCATCGGTTGGCCGGTCGGACATTCCTTGTCGCCGCGCATTCATCGCTTCTGGCTGGCGGAGTTGGGGATTGCGGGTCGGTACGAGGCAGTGGTCGTGTCGCCGGACTGGCTCGAGGATATCGTCGACAGTTTCCGGAAAGCCGGCTGGTGCGGCTTCAACGTGACCGTGCCGCACAAGGAGACGATCATTCCGTTGCTCGACTCGATCGAGCCGGCGGCACGGGATATCGGAGCGGTCAACACGGTCGTCGCTGTGGGCGAAGGCAAATTCGAGGGTCGCAACACCGATGCGCCGGGCTTCCTGGCCAGCATACGGGCGGCGCGCGCCATACGAACGGACCGGCCGGCTGTGGTCCTGGGGGCGGGCGGCGCGGCGCGGGCGATCCTGGCCGCTCTGTCGAGCGCCGGCGTGCGCGAGATCCGGATCGCCAACCGCAACCGCGAACGGGCGGAGGCGCTGGCGGCGGCCTTTCCGGCGATCGTCTGCGACTGGGACGACCGGGCGCGGATGCTGGAAGGATGCGGGTTGCTGATCAATTCCACCTCGCTTGGTATGACAGGCCAGCCGCCGCTCGAGATCGATCTTGCCCGTCTGCCGGCGACGGCATTGGTGACGGACATCGTCTACCGCCCGCTGGAAACCGACCTGTTGGCCAAGGCGCGGGCGCGGGGCAATCCGGCGGTCGACGGGCTGGGCATGCTGCTGCACCAAGCGGTCGAGGGCTTCGCGGCATGGTTCGGGGTTACGCCGGATGTCACGCCGGCGCTCAGGGATCATGTGCTGGCGGCGATCCAGCATGGCGCTTAAGCCAGGGCATATGGTCGTCGCCGGGCTGACCGGATCGATCGGCATGGGCAAGTCGAACGCGGCCATGGTGCTGCGTCATCTTCGGGTGCCGGTCCACGACGCCGACGCGGCGGTGCACAGGTTGCTGGGTCCGGGCGGGCGGGCGGTGCGGAAGGTGGCGGAGCTGTTTCCCGAGGCGCTGAAGGGCGACAGGATCGACCGGAAAATCCTGGGCGACAGGGTATTCGGCGATACGGCGGCGCTGCGCAGCCTGGAGGCAATCGTCCACCCGATGGTCAGGCAGTCCAGCCGCGCCTTCGTCATGGCGGCCGCGCGGCGCGGCGAGCGGCTGGTGGTGCTGGATATTCCGCTGCTTTATGAAAGCCGCGGTGAGAAGACGGTGGATGTGGTGATCGTCATCAGCGCCCCGCCAATGATCCAGCGGCAGCGTGTGCTGGCGCGGCGCGGCATGACGGAAGAGAAATTCCGGGCGATCCTGGCGCGGCAGGTGCCGGACCTGGAGAAGCGGCGCCGCGCCGACTATGTCGTGCGCAGCGGCGGTCATCGGGGCGACACCTATCGGCAGTTGAAACGGATCGTCAGTGAGATCAAAGCGGGGCGCAGGAGAGAGAATTGAACCTTCAGGTCGTGTCCGAGGCGTCGCTGCCGATCAAGATCCATCTTGCGACGGTCGTCCCCGCCTTTTTCATCGGCGGCTGGCTGATTTTCTTCTCGACCAAGGGCGCCAGGCTGCATCGCGCATTGGGAGCGATCTATCTGGTGCTGATGACGGTGACCGCGATCACCGCAATATTCGTGCGGGTATTGCATCCCGGCCAGCTGAGCTGGATCCACCTGTTCGTGCCGCTGACCCTCTATGGCGTCCTGGGCTCGATCCTGGCGCTGCGCCGACACGATATCGCGGCGCATAAGCGGGCGATGATCGGGACTTATGTCGGGGCTTTGCTGATCGCCGGAGCATTCACATTTGTACCCGGCAGGCTGATGCACACGGTATTTTTCGGTTAGGGTCATAGCGCGGCGGATGGGCCGAGTCGCGACGGACGGATAGGCGGGCGATGCAAGTCATCAGAGAGATCGTTCTCGATACCGAAACCACGGGCCTCGATCCCCGGCAGGGGCATCGCATCGTGGAGATCGGCTGTCTGGAACTGGTCAACCACGTTCCGACCGACCGTTCCTTTCACAAATACATCAACCCGGAGATGGACATCTCCGAGGACGCGGTCGCGGTCCACGGGCTGACGCGCGAGCGGCTGTCGAAGGAGCCGGTGTTCGCCGAGGTCGTTGCCGAATTCATGGATTTCATCGGCGATGCGCCCTTCGTCATCCACAATGCCGAATTCGACATGAATTTCCTGAACGCCGAGTTCGCGAAGCTGGGCTTGCCGCAGATGCCGATCGACCGCGCGACCTGCACGGTGAAGCTCGCCCGCCGTCGCTTTCCCGGCGCGCCGGCCAATCTGGATGCGCTGTGCCGGCGGTTCAGCGTCGACAATTCCGGCCGCACGCTGCATGGCGCGCTGCTGGACGCGCAGCTTTTGGCGGAATGCTATGTCGAGCTGCTGGGCGGCCGGCAGCAGGGATTGGCGCTGGCGGCCCAGAACAAGGCCATCGGCGGCGCCATGGCTGAGGCGATCACAGGGCGTAGGCCGCGCGTGAGGCTGCCCAGCGCCGCCGAGCTTGAAGCCCATTCGGCGATGGTGGCGCAGCTGAAGGCGCCGCTCTGGATCGAGGCCGAGCCCGCCTGACCGGCGGGCCAGCAGAACCCACTTGGATCAGTTCGGCAGCGAGCCCGCCGGGGCGCCCTCGGCCTGCCGCTCCGCCAGCTTGCGGCGATAGAGATCCACGAAATCGATGGGGTTCAGCATCAGCGGCGTAAAGCCGCCGTCACGCGTCAGGTCGGCGATGATCGCACGGGCGAACGGGAACAGCAGGCGCGGCCCCTCGATGAAGAGCACGGGCTCCATCTGGTCCTGCGGGATACCGGTGATGGTGAAGACGCCGGCATAGGCCAACTCGACGATGAAGGCGACCATGCCGTCGCGCTTCGCTTCGGCGCGGACCGTCAGCGTGACCTCATAAAGATCCGGGCCGACCGTGTTGGCCTGCACGCCGAGGTTGAACTGAACCTCGGGCTGGCCGCCGGGCTGGCTGATGATCTTCAGGACATTCGGGCTTTCGAACGACAGGTCCTTGATATATTGCGCGTTGACGCCAAGCGAGCCGCGGGCTTCGGTTTCGGGCATGTCGTTCGCGCCGTTTCCGGACAGGTCGGTCATTTGAAATCCCCTCTAGTGGCGGCGCGCTGCCTATCACGCCGGATCGCACGGCACAACGCCTAACCGCCCAGGGTAGAGTCGGGCGGGTTGTCCGGCCTAACCGTCCAGGCGCCGGAAGTCGCCGTCGATCACATCAGTGCGCGTCTGCGGTTTTTCGGCGGCGGCCGGCGCGGCGGCGGCGGGCAGCCGCACGGCCTTGAGCAGGAAGTCGCGAACCGGCGGGATCAGGATCAGCAGCGCCGCGAGATCCGTCAGGAAGCCCGGGATCAGCAGCAACAGCCCCGCCAGCATCCGGGTTCCGCCCTCGGCGAGGATCGCCGCCTGATCGCCCCGCTGCCTCTGCAGACGGAAGGCGGTCATGATGCCGGCGTCGCGCAGCATTATGAATCCGACCGCCGCCGAGACGACGATCAGCATCAGGGTACGCAGCACGCCAATGGCGTTTCCGACGACGATGAACGTCGCGATTTCGGCCAAAGGCAGCGCCAGGATCAACAGCAGCGGCATTCCATCACGCTTGTGAGAGCGGGTCGGCGACCCTATTTGTCATCAATCATTCCGAAAGCGGCACGAAAATCGCCATCTTCGGGTTTGAAACGTAGGTTCGGTTCAAGAAACACAGGTCCGTTCCTAGAAACATGGGATGTTGCGCCGCGAGGCGCCAGTACCACCGACATCTGGTCGCAGAGATGCCGGCATGCGATGGTCGAAGGGCCGATGTGGGACAATGATGGGCGACGAAGGTTCATTGATCAATATTCTGATATTCGCGGGACTCGCGATTTTCCTGTTCTTCAAGCTGAGGTCTGTCCTCGGCCGCCGGACAGGTGAAGAGCGCGAACACCCGAACCCGCTGGAAGGCGGCTCTGTCGCGCCGTTTCGCGCGGGTGGGGTCGATCCGTCCGGGGTTGGAGGCGCTCGCCCGGCTGTCGTCATCGACAACGACCCGAACTTGCCGCAGTCGCTGGATGCGAAGTTGGCGCGGATTCATGCCGCCGACCCAAGTTTCGACGAGAAGCACTTCCTGGCCGGCGCGCGAAGCGCCTTCGAAATGATCGTCACCGCCTTTGCCATAGGAGACCTGGCGACGCTGAGGCCGCTTTTGAGCTCGCAGCTTTACGGTGAGTTCGGCCGGGTGATCTCCGAACGCCGCAACCGCGACCCGCTCGACGCCGTCCGCTTCGTTGGACCGATCGAGGCGGAGGTTGTCGATGCGAAGGTGGTCGCGCGGGAGGCGCAGCTGCAGATCCGGTTCGCGAGCAAGCAGCTCCACGGCGGGCAGACCGAGCCGCCGGAGCAGGAAACCATCGATGTCTGGACATTCGCGCGCGACCTGAACTCGCGCGACCCGAACTGGCAGCTGATCGAGACCTCGGCCGGACTTTAGCGAACCCAGCCGATGGCCAGGCGTCGCGCCCCGACACAGTCAGAACGCGCGCTATGGCGGACGGCCATGCGCGATGTCGCGCCGCTGAAACCCGGCCCCGCCCTCGTTCCCGATGTGCCGGCAGCCGAGCCCGCACCCAAGATCTTCGAACCGCCTCCGGCTCCGGTCGCGGCAGCCACCGTACCCAAGCCGGGCGGGGTGGACGGTGCGACGCTGACGCGATTGAAACGGGGCAAGGTCGAGGTCGATGGACGGATCGACCTGCACGGCATGGATCAGCGTGCGGCCTTCGCCACCCTGCTGGGATTTGTCGACACCGCCAGCCGAACCGGACGGCGCGCCCTGCTGGTAATCACCGGCAAGGGGCCGGTCTCACAAGGCGGCGGCGTCCTCCGGCGCAATGTTCCGGCGTGGCTGATGGCCTCGCCGCTCGCCGGCCGCATTCTGGCGATCGAGCCGGCGCACCTCCGCCATGGCGGCGAAGGTGCTTTCTATGTGCTGCTGAGACGAAAGCGCCCTTAGCTCTTTGCCTGGGACGCGACCTCGATTCGGGTGCCGTCCGGGTCGGTGACGAACAGGATGTCGATCGGGCCCAGCTTGGTGCGGGTCTTATCGAGCGTCTTGCCGCCGTTTTCGGTCACGATCTTGGCCACCCGGTCGACATTGTCGACACGGATCGCGATATGCGCGAGGCCTAACTGGCCGGCTGAACCGGTCGAGGCCGCCTTGGCCGGGGCGGGTGCGAAATTGACCAGTTCGAGCGCAACGCCGTCGCGCTTCAGGAACTGAATCTGCAGCTTGGCGTCAGCCTTTCCGCCCAAGAGCTTGGCGATCGGCGCCGGCAGCGGCGTGGCGGCCCCGGCCTCGAAGCCCAGCGCCTGATAGAATTTGGCCGACTTGGCCAGGTCGGCGACCGAAATCGAGACATTGGCGAAAACGATGCCGTCCGCACCCGGCGTGGTGTTCGGGCCGACATCGGCGGCGGCGGCGGTTCCTGGGGCGATCCCGGCGCCGAGGCCGAGTGCGAGCAGGCTTGCACCCATTACGTGCGAAAACTTCATGACGTTCCCCTCCCTGAATTCATTCGTCGAATGAAGGGTTTGTATCGAAGGCGGATGCCGTCGTCGATATCACTTTAGAGGACGTAAAGGCCGCTGTTGCGCGGGCGTCCGCTTTCGCGCAAAACTCCCGGCGAAAACTTGATGGATTTTCAAAAGATGCTCAGGCCTGCCTTCGCGCTTTCCGCACTGTTGCTGCTTGCCGGCTGCTCCGACGCCTCGGTCAATCTGATCAGCGCCGACAAGATCGCCATGTTCAAGCCGGGGGCGTCGACCCAGGCGGAGGTGAACGCCAACCTGGGCAAGCCGCTGCATTCGATCCAGAAGGCCGACGGGACCAAGATCGACCAGTATCCGGCCGAGGCCGGCGCCGCCGGCGGTTCCGGCCTGTTCCCGTCCTGGATGGGCGGTAGCGATACGCCCGAGAGCTATACTATGGTGAGCTTCATCTACAGCCCCGGCGGCAATCTGAAGGATGTTCAGGTCGGGAAATAGCCGCCGAGGCTGTTATGGCCGCGGCCGTCAGGCTTAGAGGATGAACTTCGACAGATCGGCGTTCTTCGACAGCACACCGACGCGTTCGCGCACCAGGTCGAGACCGACTGTGATCGTCTTGCCGCCCTGATCGCTGGCCTCGAAACTGATATCTTCCAGCAGCCGTTCCAGCACCGTGTGCAGCCGCCGCGCGCCGATATTCTCGACCGTGGCGTTGATATCCGCAGACAGCCGCGCCAGCTCGTCGATCGCCTCGTCGGTGAATTCGAGCGTGACGTTCTCCGTGTTCAGCAGCGCGATATACTGTTTGATCAGGCTGGCCTCGGGCTCGAGCATGATGCGCTTGAGGTCTGCCTGGTCCAGCGGCTGCAGCTCGACCCGGATCGGCAGGCGGCCCTGCAGTTCCGGCAGGAGGTCGGACGGTTTGGCGACATGGAACGCGCCTGAGGCGATGAACAGGATGTAGTCGGTCTTGATCGGCCCGTATTTGGTGTTGACGACGGTGCCCTCGATCAGCGGCAGCAGGTCGCGCTGCACGCCCTCGCGGCTGACGTCGCCGCCGCCGCGGAACTCCGACCGGCTGGCAATCTTGTCGATCTCGTCCAGGAACACGATGCCGTGCTGCTCGACGAGCTCGATCGCGTCGCGCGTCACACGCTCCTGGTCCAACAGCTTCTCGCCTTCCTCCTGGACCAGCGTTTCCCGCGCCGCCTTGGTGGTGAGCCGCAGCGTCTTGGTGCGGCCGCCGCCGATCTTGCCCAGCATGTCGCTGAGATTGATCATGCCGACGCTGCCGCCCGGCATGCCGGGGATATCGAAGGTCGGCATGCCCGACTGGTTGTCCTGCACCTCGATCTCGATCTCGCGGTCGTCCAATTCGCCGTTCCGCAAGCGGGTGCGGAACGAGGCGCGGGTGCCGTCCTGCGCGGTCTTGCCGACCAGTGCATCCAGCAGCCTTTCCTCGGCCGCTTCCTCAGCCTTGACGTTGACGTCCTTGCGCATTTTCTCGCGCACCATCAGCAGCGCGGTTTCGACCAGGTCGCGGACGATCGAGTCCACGTCGCGGCCGACATAGCCGACCTCGGTGAACTTGGTGGCTTCGATCTTGATGAACGGCGCCTCAGCCAGCTTGGCGAGGCGGCGCGCGATCTCTGTCTTGCCGACGCCGGTCGGCCCGATCATCAGGATGTTCTTGGGCAGGACCTCGTCGCGCATCGCCTGCCCCAGCTGCTGGCGGCGCCAGCGGTTGCGCAATGCGACCGCCACGGCGCGCTTGGCATCATTCTGGCCGACGATGAAGCGGTCGAGTTCGGCAACGATTTCGCGGGGATTCAAATTGCTCATGAGTGGGTAACAGCGCTGGCGGGAAGACTTTCGATCGTCAGGTTCGTGTTGGTGTAGACGCAGATATCGGCGGCGATGGCCATCGAGCGGCGGGCGATGTCCTCCGCCTCGAGGCCATCGACATCGATGAGCGCCCGCGCCGCGGCCAGTGCATAGACGCCGCCCGAGCCGATGCCGATGATGCCGCGCTCCGGCTCGAGCACGTCGCCGGTGCCGGTCAGGATCAGCGAGACCTCGGAATCGGCGACCGCCATCATCGCCTCGAGCCGGCGCAGATAGCGGTCGGTCCGCCAATCCTTTGCCAGCTCGACGCAAGCGCGGGTCAGCTGGCCCTGATGCTTTTCGAGCTTGCCCTCAAGCCGTTCGAACAGTGTGAAGGCGTCGGCGGTGGCACCGGCAAAGCCGCCGATCACCTTTCCGCCCTCGCCCAGCCGGCGCACCTTGCGGGCGTTGGCCTTCATTACGGTTGCGCCCATCGTCACCTGGCCGTCTCCGGCGATGACGACGCGGCCATTCTTGCGCACGGAGAGTATGGTCGTCCCGTGCCATGGGATATCAACGAAGTGTTCTGATGTCATGGTCGCGAAGATGTGGGATTTCACGGCGGCGTATCAAGGCACGGGGAATTGTCGCCGCTCGTTCCGGCATTTTGGCGCTGGACGCGGACTTGCCGGACGTGCCATCCGAATGCCGTAAATCTGTGGCAAACGCGGGGTCGTTTGTACTGGGAGTTCGCGCCGATGCGTTTGTTGCCATGTCTTGCCGCATTCCTTTTCCTGGCGGTCAGCGCCTTTGGGCAGACGCCGGCGCCGATCGACGAGGACCCGGACAATGTCCTTATCATGGAGCTGAAGGACGGGCCGGTTGTGATCCGCATGCGGCCCGACCTGGCGCCCAACCATGTGAAGCGGATCAAGGAGCTGGTGCGGCAGGGCTTCTATGACGGGTTGACCTTCCATCGTGTGATCCCGGGCGCGCTGGTGCAGGGCGGCGACCCGAAGGGGACCGGCGAGGGCGGCTCGGGCAAGATGCTGAAGGCCGAATTCAGTAGCGAGCCGCATATGCGCGGCACCGTGTCGATGGCGCGCGCCGAGGGCAACGATTCAGCCGACAGCCAATTCTTCATCTGCCTGAAGCCGTCGCCCGATTTCAACCGGCGCTACACGGTGTGGGGCAAGGTGATCCGCGGCATGGAGTTCGTGAACCACATCGAGACGGGCGATCCGGAGAGCGGCCGCGTGAGCAACCCCGACCACATCGTCTCTATGCGGATCGAGGGCGATCCGCCGCGGTCGCCGGCTGCGGCAAAATCGCCGGAAAAGCCGTCAAAGCCCGCCAAATCGTCGGGGCATTAGGCGATTTGATGCCAACGGCCGGCGAATTGTGGGATTTCTGCCACAGATCGGACCGCAGCCCGGCTTGGGTTTTTCGGGCTCTCTCTGCTAGATAACCGGCCATGACGAAGAGCAAGGCCAGCACGTCGGCGAAAGGCAGCCGCAGCGCCACCGTCGAGCGGAACACGACCGAGACGCAGATCGCGGTCACGATCGATTTGGACGGCAGCGGAAAATATTCGGTCGATACCGGAATCGGCTTCCTGGACCATATGCTGGAGCAGCTGTCCCGCCACAGCCTGATGGATCTGACGGTCAAGGCCAAGGGCGACCTGCATATCGATTTCCATCACACGACCGAAGACACCGGCATCGCCATCGGCGAGGCCTTTGCCAGGGCGCTTGGCGACCGCAAGGGCATCAACCGGTACGGCCACATGTATATCCCGATGGACGAGACGCTGACCCGGGTCGCGCTCGACCTGTCGAACCGTCCGTACCTGGTCTGGAAGGTCGGTTTCAGCCGGGACAAGCTGGGCACCATGGATACGGAACTGTTCAAGGAATGGTTTCAGGCCTTCGCCCAGGCGGCCGGCTGCACGCTGCACGTCGAGACACTGTACGGCACGAACAACCATCACATCGTCGAGACCTGCTTCAAGGGGTTGGCCCGCGCGCTGAAGATCGCGATCGCGCCGGACCCCCGCCAGGCCGGCGTGGTGCCCTCCACGAAGGGCGTTCTGTAAGAACATAGCCATGCAGACTGTCGCCATCGTCGATTGCGGTTCGGGTAACCTGCGCTCCGCCGCCAAGGCATTCGAGCGCGCAGGCCGGGACTCCGGCCGGGAAATCACGGTCACCGTCACCAGCGACCCCGAAACCGTCCGCTCCGCCGACCGCGTTGCGCTGCCGGGCCAAGGTGCCTTCGGCGCGGTGCTGGCCGGCGTCGCCGCCGTGCCCGGCCTGCGCGAGGCGCTGGAGGAGGTGGCGATTGCCAAGGCGCGGCCTTTCTTCGGCATCTGCGTCGGCATGCAGGTGATGGCGACGCGGGGCGTCGAGCATGGCAACCACCAGGGGTTCGGCTGGATTCCCGGCGAGGTCCTGCCGCTGCTGCCGGACGATACCCGGCTGAAGGTGCCGCATATGGGCTGGAACGAGCTGGTGCTCGACCGGCCCGACCATCCCGTCCTGCAAGGCATCGCCGGCGGCGACCACGCCTATTTCGTCCATTCCTATCGCTTTGTATGCGCCGATGCCGCGCATCTCGCCGCCCATGCCGATTACGGCGGGCCTGTGACCGCGATCATCGCGCGCGACAACCTGATCGGCACCCAGTTCCACCCCGAAAAAAGCCAGGAAACCGGCCTTGCACTGATCCGGGCTTTCTTGGAGTGGCGGCCCTGAGCGTGAGCGCCACAGACCTGCCGCCCGCCCGGCTGAAGGTCGAAGTCGCGACGCGGCTGAAAGCCGGCGACCTCGACGATCTGTGCGAAGCGGCGGAACTGGCGATCAAGGCGGAGGGCGGGTTCGGCTGGCTGGAGCCGCCGCCGCGCGAGGTGATGGAGCGCTATTGGCGCGGCGTGCTGGCGGTGCCGGAACGCACTCTGTTCGTCGGCCGTGTGGACGGCACGATCGCGGGATCCGTGCAACTTGTCCGCCCGCCGCGCAACAACGAGGCGCAGGCGATGGCCGTGCATGTCACGACGGCGTTCATGGCGCCCTGGGCGCGCGGCAACGGGTTGGCCCGTATGCTGCTGGAGGCGGCGGAGGTGCGCGCGCTCGAGGACGGGTTCGCGATTATCAACATGGACGTGCGCGAAACGCAGACCGCTGCGATCGCGCTTTGTGAGACATTGGGCTACACGCGGTGGGGAAGCCACCCGCGCTATGCGCAGGTGGACGGCCGCTTCGTGGCCGGCATCTTTTATTTCAAAGACTTGGCGAGCACATGATCATCTATCCAGCGATCGACCTGAAGGACGGGGCCTGCGTGCGCCTGTTGCGCGGCGATATGACGGCAGTGACCGTCTATAACGAGGACCCGGCCGAGCAGGCGCGGGGTTTCGCCGAGGCGGGCTTCACCTGGATCCATCTGGTCGATCTGAACGGCGCGGTCGAGGGCCGGCCGGTGAACGCCAAAGCCGTGGAGTCGATCATCGCCGCGACCAAGCTGCCTGTGCAGCTGGGCGGCGGCATCCGCAATATCGGGACGATCGAGGATTGGCTGTCGCGCGGCGTGGAGCGCGTGGTGCTGGGCACCGCCGCGGTGCGCAACCCAAGCCTGGTGAAGGAAGCGAGCAAGAAATTTCCGGGCCGCGTCGCGGTCTCGATCGACAGCCGCGAAGGGCTGGTCGCGGTCGAGGGCTGGCGCGAGACCTCGACCATGCGGACGCTGGACCTGGCGCTGGACATGGAGCAGGCGGGCGTCGCGGCGATCGTCTTCACCGACATCAACCGCGACGGCGCGATGGGCGGCATCAACCTGGAGGCCACCGTCGATCTGGCCTTCGCGCTGACCACGCCGGTGATCGCCTCGGGCGGCGTTTCCAGCCTGGAGGACATCGTCGCGGTGAAGCGCGAGGAGAAATCCGGCATTGCCGGCGTGATCTGCGGCCGCGCCCTCTATGACGGGCGGGTCGATCCTGCGGCGGCCCTGGCCGTCATGAACGGGACCTGAGGGCCAACCCCGATGCTCAAGATCCGCGTCATACCCTGCCTGGACGTGAAGGACGGGCGCGTGGTGAAGGGCGTCAACTTCACCCAGCTGGTCGATGCCGGCGATCCGGTCGAGCAGGCGCGGGTCTATGACCAGGCGGGCGCGGACGAGCTGACCTTCCTGGACATCACCGCCTCCGCCGAGGACCGATCGACCCTTTACGACGCGGTCAAGCGGACGGCCGAGCAGGTGTTCATGCCGCTGACGGTCGGCGGCGGCGTGCGCACGGTGGACGACATCCGCACGCTGCTCTTGGCCGGCGCCGACAAGGCCTCGATCAACACCGCCGCCGTCTCGCGCCCGGAATTCGTCGCCGAGGCGGCCGAGCGGTTTGGCAGCCAGTGCATCGTCGTCGCCATCGACGCCAAGTCGGTCGCGCCGGGCAAGTGGGAGGTGTTCACCCATGGCGGGCGGCGGGCGACCGGCTTCGACGCGATCGAATGGGCCAAGCGCATGGCCGCGGCCGGCGCGGGCGAGCTGCTACTGACGTCGATGGACCGGGACGGCACCAAGTCCGGCTTCGACCTGGAGCTGACCCGCAGGATCGCCGACGCGGTCAAGGTGCCGGTCATCGCCTCGGGCGGGGTCGGCACGCTGGACCATCTGGTCGACGGCGTGACACAAGGCCATGCCAGTGCGGTGCTGGCCGCGTCGATCTTCCATTTCGGCATCTTCACCATCGCCCAGGCCAAGGCCCGGCTGGCGGAGGCGGGTATCCCGGTGCGCCCGGCTCCGGGCCGCGGCGCCCCCAAGCACGAGGCGGCATGATGGCGGATTCGGAGACTCTCGACCGTCTGTACCGCGCGATCCTGGAGCGCAAGGGTGCCGACCCGGATGTGTCCTACACCGCCAAGCTGTTCCAGCGCGGCCGCGCCAAGATCGCCCAGAAGCTGGGCGAGGAGGCGGTGGAGACCGTAATCGAGGCGATGAAGCCGGACGCGCCGAAACTGGCGGAAGAATCCGCCGATCTGCTCTATCACCTGCTGGTGCTGTGGGCCGACGCAGGGCTGAAGCCGGGCGACGTCTATGACGTGCTGGCGGCGCGCGAGGGGATCGGCGGTATCGCCGAGAAGGCATCACGCAAGAAGGGGAAGTGACCGTGGCCTACGACGACAGCAACATCTTCGCCCGCATCCTGCGCGGCGAGATCCCGGCGACCAAAATCTATGAAGACGATCATGTCGTCGCCATCAACGACATCAACCCCCAGACCCCGACCCATGTGCTGGTGCTGCCCAAGGGTAAATATGTGTCGTTCGACGATTTCTCGGCCAAGGCCAGCGATGCGGAGATCACAGCGCTGGTGAAGGCAACCGGCAAGATCGCGCGCGACCTGGGCGTAGCCGATACCGGCTATCGCCTGTTGCTGAATCACGGGCCCCACAGCCACCAGGAAGTGCCGCATCTGCACATCCATATCCTGGGCGGCCGGCCGCTAGGACCCCTGGTCGCAAGACCCTGATGCGGCCCGCGCAGCTCAGACCTGCTGCCAACGCATGACCATATCTCCAACATACGATTGACATAATTGCCGCCCACTTATTGTCTATCGGCAATGTGAGTGACGGCCGGGAGACCGGCCAAGGAGTGCAAATTGTCAGCTTCCAGTACGAAGCCCGGCGCAGGAAACGGTCCGGCCTGGCTCGATCAAGTTCTTGGATGTCTGTCTCCGGCCTTTTCCTTCCGCAACGGCGGCTCCGCGATTACCGGCGCCCCCGTCGACGGTCGTAAGCCGACGCAGCAGAGCGCTGCGGTCCGTGCCGAGAAGGCTGCTCGCCCGAAAGGCGCGCAGCAGGGCTGAGGGACCGCGGACCGGTCGCAAAACGCCGATCCAATATTGAGCAAGACAGCGGCGCGGGACACTCAGTTCCGCGCCGCTGTTCGTTTGGGCTCCCGAAAAGAACAAAGTCCGGCCATCCTTTCGACACGGACTCCCCTGCCAATTCCCGTCCGGCAACTGCCGGTTCGCCTCCCGATGCCGGTGCCGCCACCCAGGGGAGAAGACGATGAAATTTCATTCAATGCTCGGCTTGGCCGGTCTGCTTCTGCTGCTTACAGCCTGCCAAACGCGGTCGATCTCCAATTCCGATTACGGTGGGCAAGGCAACGCCTTCTATAGTGGCG
Organism: Alphaproteobacteria bacterium; assembly: GCA_035493715.1. GTDB lineage: Bacteria > Pseudomonadota > Alphaproteobacteria > BOG-932 > Roseiterribacteraceae > BOG-932. Next base: position 21,956 of record DATJHU010000069.1, read on the forward strand.
AACTATCTGAATACGACGTGCTGGGCATCGATCGCAGCGGCGGCTTTTCCGAGGCCGACATCCAGAAGGCAGCGATCCAGCGTCGGCCGATCATGCTGCGGCGCGGGGCCTCGATCCTGTTGATCCAGTCCGGCGCGCTGATCGCCGATCCCGACATGGTCTTGGCGATGGAGAGGTATTTCACCGTCTCCTCCTTCTCCGGCGTCCCGATCAAGGCTGATACGGGCTTTGAGCGAACCACGCCGTCCGTACCCTATTCTCAGCTCTTTCGCATGGCGGCGGCAAAGGGCGGCTACGACACAGTGGTCGTCTATTGGGGCATGCTGGAATCCGCCAGCGAGGGCCACGCGACCAAGGCGATCTCGTGGGTGCCCATCATCGGCGGCATCGTTCCCGACGAAACGCAGCATATGCGCATCCGCCTATTGATGGCGGTGATCGACGTGCGGACGGGTCAGTGGGAAACCTATTCGCCTGAGCCGTTTGAGGACGAGGCGCTGAGCAATCAGCATGGCCGCGCCGCATCGGATCAGCGCCAGGTCATGGCTCTGAAGGCGAAAGCCTATAAGGCGGCGGCGGATGCGATCGCGTTGAGATATATCCGCTAGCGTCTTGGCGATTGCGCGGTGATGTGGCGCATGCTGGAAATACCGGCATGCCGCCACGGACCCCGCGTTCCCGAGTCGGCCAAGGCCAGTCAAGGGAAGCCGTGAGTCAGGATCGTATCGGATCGCAGGAAATCGTGGCGCGCCCGTCGGGGTGGCGGCGCATGATGCCGTCCTGGCCTTTGATCGCGGCGATCGCGGCGGTGCTGATGGTGGCGTATCGCGGCAAGCTGTTGCTGGGCGACCCCGACACCTATCTGCACATCGCGGCCGGCAACTGGATGATGGCGCACCGGGCGCTGCCGACCGCGGACCCGTTTTCCTGGTCATTGCCCGGCAGCCACTGGGTGGTCCACGAATGGCTGGCGGAACTGGCGCTGGCGGCCATTTACGACCTGCTCGGTTGGGCCGGGCTGGCCTATGCGACGGCATTGTGTTTCGCCCTGTCCATCGCGTTGATGACCCGCGCCGTCCTGCGGCAGCTCGAGCCGCTTGTCGGTATGCTGATTGTCCTGCTGATTCTGCTTCTGCTGGAGCCGCATCTTCTGGCCCGCGCCCACGTGCTGGCGCTGCCAGCGCTGGTGGCGTGGTGCGCGGCCCTGTTCGCCGCGCGCGACGCGGGACGCGGGCCGCCCTGGCCGGTGCTGCCGGTGATGGTGCTGTGGGTCAATCTGCACGGCGGCTATATGTTCGGCATCGCACTTGCCGGCTATCTGGGCGCCGAGGCGGTGCTGACGCCGGGGACGGGCTCCGGCCGTATGGCCGAGGCGCGGCGATGGGGCGGGTTCGTCCTGGCGTCGCTCGGCTGCGCGCTGCTGAACGCTAACGGGCTGGAAGGGGTTCTGGAGCCGTTCCGCATCCTCTCGATGCCGACCCTGCAATCGACCTTCGTCGAATGGCAGAGCCACCAGTTCCACGGGCTGGACGCTGTCGAGCTTTGGCTGCTGGGCACGATCCTGCTCGGCTTCACGACGGGCGCGCGCCTGCCGCCGACCCGGCTGATCCTGCTGCTCGGCCTGTTCCACATGACCTTGCAGCATCTGCGCCACGAGGATCTGCTGGCGGTCGTCGCGCCGCTGGCGCTGATCGCACCGTTGGCGCCACGCCTCAACGCGATCACCAAACCGGGCGGTGGCTCGTCGGTCAGCCGGATGTTCGATGTTCCGCCGCCCCGCGCCGCATGGCCGGCGGTCGCGCTGACATTCGGTTTCCTGGCCCTGTACGGTTGGAGCGTCGTGCGTCAGCCTATCGATCGGGAGAACAGCGTCGTGACGCCGTCAGCCGCTCTGGACGCGGGGCGCCAGGCCGGCATCACCGGCCGCGTCTTCAACAGCGAGCATTTCGGCGGCTATCTGATCTTCAAGGGCGTGCCGGTCTATATCGACGGCCGCATGGAGCTCTATGGCGACGACTACCTGAAGCGCTATTTGCCGCTCGCCACCGGCAAGGATGCCGCCGCGCTCACCGATCTGCTCGACCGTGATCATGTGACCTGGACCATCCTGGCTCCGGAGGAGGGGGCGGTGCAGGTCATGGATGCGCAGCCGGGGTGGCGACGCATCTATGCCGACGCCTTCGCAGTCGTGCACGCGCGCACGGACTCCCCGCGTTAGGGCAATTTCTTGCTGGTATTTCGTTGTAAGCGTGCGCTAATGTTGGGGGACAGGTTTATCTAAATGTTTACTAGAAGAACTTGGAGAATCCGATGACGAATAGGGACCAGGGTAAGAAGCCGGCAAGCGAAAGCGCGCCGAAATCGCCGAGGCCGGACGCTGAATTAAAGGAAACCGAGCTCGACCAAATTTCCGGTGGCGTTGCGCTGGCCAAGCCCGCCAATCCCCGCCGCAAGAAGCCCAATATGTTCATATCGCAAGAAGGACCGTGACTGAGGTAGCGAGGGTGTTGTCACGCCTTGCCGATGAGACGGCGAAATGCAGTCGCACTCCTACAGGGGGTGTATTTGGTAGAATCTAGAAAAATCTGGAGAGCTCAGTGACCAAGAACGACGTGGGTAAGAAGCCGGCAAGCAACACTGCGCCGGCAGCGCGGAAGTCCGACGCCGAATTGAAGGAAAGCGAACTCGAGCAGATTTCCGGTGGTGTCGCATTGGTCAAGCCCGCCAACCCCCGTCGCAAGAATCCCAACAAGGTTATTTCGGATCCTCCTCCTCCTTCTTAAAGGAGATGGAGCCGTAGTTGGCCCGACACACGCGCGCGCTTGCGAGTGCGTTCGATGAATCTGAGAAGCCTGAGGAATCCGATGGACGACAAAGACATCGCCAAGAAGCCGGCCGGCAAACCGCCGGCATCACACGAGACCGATGCCGAATTGAACGAGAAGGTGCTTCAGCAGATTTCAGGCGGTGCCGTTATGGCCCCACCGGCCGCGCCCCACCGCCAGACGCCGTTCGACTATTATTGATCTCGCCTATTGGCAGAACCGGTCGCGCTCAATACTAACATTGGTCGACGGAAGCGGGTCGGTGCGATGTGATGAACGGGGAGCGCATAGGGACTCCCGCTCCCGGTTTGGCTCCACTATTCAAGCGAGCGCGTACTAGGACCTAGCATCGTGTCGTCACCGGCCTCAACGGGATTCCGTCCAACGAGCCCCGACCAACTCGATCGCATGCTGCGTGTACTCCCAGGTTTTTCCTGGACGGCACTGGCCGGGCTGATCGTGCTTTTGGTGCTGGGGCTCTTAACGAGCGTCCTCTTCTCCGCTTCTGTCACGGTTCCCTCGCGCGGCGTGCTGCTCAGTCCTCTTGGCGTAGCGGACATCGTCGCCCCCGCTGGGGGGCGGCTTTCGCGGTTCCTTGTAAAGCCCGGCGATCGCGTCCGGGCGGGCCAAGCTGTCGCCACGCTCGAGCAGCCTGAGCTGGAGGCGGACCTGTCGCGCTATTCCATGGAGCGCGCGAAACTCGAGGACCAGGAGAGCCAAGTTCGGCATTTCCTCCAAACAGAAGAAGAAACTCGCACCCGCCTGGCGGCAGGTCGGCAGGATCGGTTGCGCACGCGTATTGCCACCTTGCAGTCCCTGGAGGCGACGACGGCGGAAATGGTCGCGACGCAGGAGGACATGCTTAAACGCGGCCTCGCGTCTCGCGAGCGGCTGCTCGCCGTCCGGCGGGAGCTGGAGGAGGTACAGAGCCAGCGCAGCGAGGCGGAGAGCGCCCTGCAGCAGATCACGGCCGACGCCGAAGCGGCGAAGGTGCGCGCGGAGCGCGAGCTGCTCGATCTCGGGATGCGCGTTTCCGCGAATGCGCGCGATATTGCGTGGGCCGAAGGCGAGCGCGCGCGACGCAGCACGGTGTTGGCGCAGAGCGACGGCGTTGTGGTGGAACAGGTCCTGAACACAGGTGAGATGGCTACCGCCAGCGCGCCCGTCCTGCGCATGTTACCCGGCGAGCCGGGTGAAGGACTGGTCGGCCTGCTTTACGTACCACCCTCCGGAGGGCGGAAAGTGCAGGCCGGCATGGCAGCCCGGATCATGCCGGCGGGCATCCGCGTCGAGCGCTATGGTTTCATCGAGGGTCGGGTGACCGAGGTTTCGCCCATCGCGGCAACGCGAGAGGGCATGATGCGCACGCTGAAGAATTCGACCCTGGTCGAGCAGTTGCTGCGCGACGGCGCACCGATGCAGATCGTCGTGCATCTCACGGTGGATCCCGCCTCTCCGACCCATCTGCGTTGGTCGGCCGGACAAGGTCCCGATACGGTCCTGGGTGCCGATACGATGGTGGAAGGCAGCATCGTCACCGGCCGAGCGTCCCTGATCAGCCTCGTCCTGCCGCAAGCCGAATACGTGCTCGCGCGTCTCGGCCTTTGAAATGGTAGATCGGCTGCTGGGCTGGACCAGGCGCCGGCCGGTTCGCACGCCGACCATCCTGCAGATGGAGGCCGTGGAGTGCGGAGCCGCCGCCCTGGCCATGATCCTCGCCAATCATGGCCGTTGGGTGCCCCTCGAAGAGCTGCGAGCGGCCTGCGGCGTGTCGCGCGACGGCAGCCGGGCCAGCCACATGCTGCGTGCGGCACGCGGCTATGGACTGGAAGCGCGCGGCTTCCGGCACGGGGCGGAAGAGTTGGCGGAGCTGCCTATGCCGGCCATCGTCTTCGTAAACCGCAACCATTTCATGGTGCTGGAAGGCGTGGACCGGGACCGTTTTTTCCTCAACGATCCGGCCGGCGGCCACATGGTTTTAACCGCGGAGGAATTCGACCGGATCTATTCGGGGGTCGTCCTCACCTTCCAGCCGGAGGAAGCCTTTCAGCCCGGCGGCGCGCGCCCGCCCGTCATGGCGCGGCTGCTTGTCTGGCTGCGGGAATCCCGCGATGCGATCGCGCACATCCTTCTGAGCGGCATCAGCCTTGGCCTGCTCGCCATTGTGATGCCGAGCTTCACCCGCATCTTCATCGACGACTATCTGATCGACGGCCAGTCGCATTGGGTGCCGTGGCTGCTCGTCGTCATGTTCGTGGTCGTGATGATGCAAGCCGGGTTCGCCTGGATGAGCGCGATCGTCCGCCGTCGCTTGTCCGTGTGGGTCGCGACGCGCGCAGAATCGCGTTTCGTGTGGCGCATGCTGCGCCTGCCCATGCGGTTCTTCGCTCAGCGCTATGCCGGCGGCATCGGCAATCGCACCAGCCTGGGACAAGAGCTGGGTCTGCACGCGGCGAGTGAGGCTCCCGGCCTCGTGACCAACGCGATATCGGTGCTTGTCTTCTTCAGCATGATGCTCGCCTATAGTTCGGCCCTGGCGGCGGTCGTTGTCCTCAGTGTGCTCGGCAATCTCGTGATGTTCCTGTCCATGCGCCGCCATTTGGAGGCGCTCCGCCAAAAGGCGACGATGGACGAGATGAAGCTGCATGCCCGGACCATGCAAGGGCTTCAGATGGTGGAATCCCTCAAGGCCACGGGGGCCGATAACCCCTATTTCGAAGGCTGGGCCGGGCAACACGCACTGGTCGTCAACGCGCATCAGGGGATCGCGCGGACAGAAGCCTTGTTCGCATCGCTGCCCGCCTTTATCGGCCGTATCGCCGGAGCCCTGGTGCTCACGCTGGGCGGATGGCTGGTGATCGATGGGCAGGTCACGCTCGGCACGCTCATCGCCTTCCGTGTGCTGCAGGGCGGCTTGAACGCGCCTCTCGATGTCCTGATGGAAAACGGCACGCGGCTGCAGGGCGCGCGAGGCGTGCTCGACCAGTTCGACGACGTGTTGCTGCACGAGGAGGCCGCCGAATTTGCGCCTTCGCCGAGCGCCGCGGAGACTATGACCGCCGGGCTGGGCGCGGTGCAGCGCCTTACAGGTCGTCTGGCGCTTCGCGGCGTGAGCTTCGGCTATAATCGGCTGGAGCCGCCGCTGATCGAGGATCTGGACCTGGACTTGGCGCCGGGCGCATGGGTTGCGCTGGTGGGTGCTTCGGGGAGCGGCAAATCGACCGTCGGCAAACTGGTCGGCGGGCTTCATCAGCCCTGGGCCGGTGAAGTCCTGCTCGACGGTCGCCCGATCGCGAACCTCCCGCGCCACCTGCTGCGCAATTCTTTGGCCGTGGTCGACCAGGAGATCGTGTTGATGGAGGGCACCGTGCGCGACAACATCACGCTTTGGGACGATACGATGCCCGAGGCGATGATGATCGAGGCCGCGCGGGATGCCGCCATACATGACGTCATTGTCCACCGGTCCGGGGGTTACGCCGCTCATGTCGAGGAGGACGGCCGCAACTTTTCCGGGGGCCAGCGCCAACGCCTGGAAATCGCCCGCGCCTTGGTGACCGGTCCCACCCTGCTGGTTCTGGACGAGGCCACGAGCGCCTTGGATCCCCTTGTGGAGAAGCAGGTGATGGACAATCTGCGCCGCCGCGGCTGCGGCCTTCTCATCATCGCCCACCGCCTGAGCACCGTGCGCGACTGCGATGAGATCGTGGTCATGGACCAGGGCCGCGTCTTGGAGCGCGGCACGCACGACGCGCTGATGGCTTGCGGCGGCGCCTACGCGCGCCTGATCGAGGCATGACCCAGCAGGAGCCAAGTTCGCTAGCCGGCTTGGCCTGTGCATCGGGCCAAGTGCGCGAACTGTCAAGCCAGGCGCCGCTCCTGCTAGGAGAACCGGCGCGCTGCCTCGTCGTGCTTGAAGGCACGATCGATCTGTTCCTCGTCGAGACGACCGACGGCATGCCGAGCGGGATCCGGCACCATGTGCTTGGCGCCGGCGCGGGCGAGCTCCTCTTCGGTATCGACGGGGCGGCGGCGCTGTCTCCGGTCGCGCTGCTCGCTGTCGGCCAGACGGGTACGCGGGTGGCCGAAGTGGATGTCTCCGTCCTGCAGGGCTGGGGGGAAGATCCGGCTTATCGTCCCCTATTGCTGAAGCCGGTCGAGAAATGGGTTACCGCTCTTTCCCATGGCGCGGCGCGGCTGATCAGGCCGAGGCCCCGAATGGATGTGGTCCTTTCACCCGGTGAGGATTGCGATCTTGTGGCGCATGCGAGGCTGGGTTGCGGCCGCACCGTTGCCTGGATCGACACTGGGGAGGCGACGCCCTTTCTTCTCGATACCGAGGAGGTCGACGGAGCTCATCCACAAATACTGTTGCCGCTCGCGGCCGGCGCCTGGCTTTCCTTGGCGCACGAAACCCGTGTGCGCAGCGTGAGCACGGCGGAGGCGCTGGCCGACGGCCGGGCCTGGCCGGCTGTGGCCAGGCTGCACGGGGCGATGCTCGATATTTTGCCTATGAACTTGCGTCTCGCCGGCGCGGACGAGGTGAACCGGCTCCGCAGCCGCGGCGAGGCGGATGCGCGCGCCGCGACCAGCGCAGTTCTGCAACTGGCCGGGGCGCTGGCCAAACCCCATGGTGGGCACCATGCCGCGGCAGAGGAAGAGCCGCTGGTCGGCGCTGTTTCCGCGGTGCTGCGGGCGATGGGTCACTCGCTGGTCCTTCCTGGGCGCCGCCGGGAAGACGATGGCGAAGAGCAATGGTCGCTGGAGGAGATTCTGCGCGCCAACCGGTTGCGAGGCCGCCGGCTGCGCCTTGATCAGCGCTGGTGGACAACCGAGGCCGGCCCCTTCCTCTTGCTGCGGGAAGCGGACGGCGTCCCGCTGGCGATCCTGCCGCGCGGGGCCAGTGGCGGCTATGACGTCTACGACGCGGTTAGCGGGACGACCGTGCCTCTTTCCGGGGAGGCCGCCGCCGCGTTGCGAGGCCTGGGCCATAGTTTCTATGCGCCCCTGCCGCTGCGCGCATTGCGTGGCCTCGATATCATGGCGGCGGTGCTCAATTGGAGCCGGGCGGAACTGAAGGCGATCCTTCTTTGCGGCATCGCGGGAGGCCTATTGAGCCTGGCCCCCCCGATCGCGACCGACATCATCGTGAACGACGTCATCCCGAGCCGCGAGGCCGAGCGGCTTGTGGGGCTAAGCTTGGCCCTGGTCCTGATGGCCCTGTGCCTCTTCGGATTGCAATACGCCGTGCAGGTGGCGAGCGTACGCATCGAGGGGTTGGCCGGGCCGCGACTGCAGGCCGCCATAATGGATCGCATCCTGCGCCTGCCCGTCCGCTTTTTCCGCGACTACACCGCCGGGGATCTTACCAAACGCGTGCTGGCCATCGAGTCCATGCAGGCGACGATCGGCGGCCGCGTGGTCGCATTCCTGCTCGCCGCCGTGATTGCGCTGTTCTCATTGGCGCTGATGTTCTGGTTCTCCTGGCCGCTTGCCCTCATCAGCCTGATTCCGCTCCTGATATTCGGCTCTGCGGCTGTCCTGCTGGGTCTATTGCGGATCCGGTACGAGGCGGCGCTGATGGCGACCACGGGACGATCTGCCGGTCTGCTGCTTCAGCTGTCTTCCGCCATCGCTAAGTTGCGACTGGCAGCAGCGGAGAACCGCGCCTTTCTGCAGTGGGCGCGCCTTCATGCGCAGGTCGCTCGGGAGACTTACCGGGCCGCCCGCATCGAGGACATAGCCGCCACCGTCCAGGCCATCGGATTACCGTTCGCAACGGCTGTGATCTTTGCCGCGGTGTACGGCCTGGACCTGGCGCCATCCGAGAGTGGCCGGGGGCTGCCGCTGGGCATGCTCCTCGCCTTCCTGGCCGCCTTCAGCCAGACCCTGGCCGGCATGACGGAGATGGTGCTTTCCGCCGTGCAGCTCGCCACGATCAAGCCGCTTTACAGCTTCGCCGCCCCGATCCTGCAAGCCGTGCCGGAGGTGGACGAGGGTAAGGCCGATCCGGGTGAGCTCTCGGGCGCCATCGAGCTGAGCGGCGTTACCATGCGCTATGCGCCCGGGGCGCCACCGGTCTTTCAGAACCTGTCGCTGGCCGTCGCGCCTGGGGAATACGTCGCGGTCGTGGGCGCCTCCGGCGCCGGAAAGTCGACCCTGCTGCGGCTGTTGCTCGGCTTTGAAACGGCCGAGGCCGGCATGGTGCTCTACGACGGGCAAGACCTGCGCGGGCTCGACGTGCAGCGGGTGCGCCGGCAGATGGGCGTGGTGCTGCAGAGCGGGAAGCTCATGACCGGCTCCTTGCTCGACAACATCCTCGGGCCCTTCCTTGGCTTGCCGGAAGAGGATGCCTGGTGGGCGGCGGAGCAAGTCGGACTGGCGGCGGATATCCGGCAGATGCCCATGGGGATGAACACTGTCGTCACCGACGCAGGCGGTGCGCTGTCAGGCGGCCAGGTTCAGCGCCTTCTGCTCGCCCGCGCGATCGTGGCCCGGCCGCGCATCCTTCTGCTGGATGAAGCAACCAGCGCTTTGGACAACCGCGCCCAGGCCGTGGTGACGGCAAGCCTCGCGCGCCTGAACGCGACGCGCGTGGTGATCGCGCATCGCCTGAGCACGGTCATGCAGGCAGATCGGATCGTCGTGCTGCAGGACGGTCGGGTGCAAGAATACGGCCGTTTCGAAGAACTGATGGCGGGCGGGACCGCGTTGCGCGATTTAGCGGCTCGGCAGCTTCTCTGATCCGCTGGAATCGCGGGATCTCCATGCCGTGGCGTGGTGTGCCGTCACGCATGCGAAGGATTCCGCGCCGTAAGACAATTTTCTTCTTGGTATTTTCGCTGAAACTCTGCACTAATCCGCGCGAACAAAACGGGGACATTGCGTGGTTTCGAGGGTCAGGACCGTCGCCTTCCAGGGGATCGAGGTGCTGGATATCGACGTCCAGGTGCAGATCCTGGGCGGGATGCCGCAATTCAACCTGGTCGGCCTGCCCGACAAGGCGGTGGGCGAGAGTCGTGAGCGGGTGCGGTCCGCACTCTATGCCTTGGGGCTGGCGCTGCCGCCCAAACGGATCACGGTCAATCTGGCGCCGGCCGACGTGCTGAAGGAAGGCAGCCATTTCGACCTGCCGATCGCGCTGGCGCTGCTGACTGCCATGGAGGTGTTGCCGGGCGAGGAGCTGTCGCGCTTTGTCGCGTTGGGCGAACTGGCGCTGGACGGGGCGCTGACCGCCGTGGCGGGCGCCCTGCCCGCTGCGGTCAATGCCAGTGCACATGGGCTGGGTCTGATCTGCCCGGCGCGTTCCGGCGGGGAGGCTGCCTGGGCGGGCAATGTCGAGATTCTGGCCGCACCGACCCTGCTGGCGCTGATCAACCATTTCAAGGGCAGTCAGGTCTTGAACCCGCCGGAGCCGAAACTGGCGGCGAGCGGCAACGTGGCGATGCCCGATCTGGCCGACGTGAAGGGCCAGGAGACGGCCAAGCGGGCGTTGGAGATCGCGGCGGCCGGCGGACACAATCTGCTGATGCTGGGGCCGCCGGGTTCGGGCAAGTCGATGCTGGCCGCGCGCCTGCCGGGCATCCTGCCGCCCCTGTCGGCGACAGAGGCGCTGGAAGTGTCGATGATCCACAGCGTTTCCGGCTTGCTGACCGATGGCGGGCTGCTGCGTCATCGGCCGTTCCGCGACCCGCACCATTCCGCCTCTCTGCCGGCGCTGGTCGGCGGCGGGCTGCGAGCCCGGCCGGGCGAGATTTCCCTGGCGCACAAAGGCGTGCTGTTCCTGGACGAGCTGCCCGAGTTCGCGCGCAGCACGCTGGAGGCGCTGCGGCAGCCGCTGGAGAGCGGGCGCGCCGTGGTGGCGCGGGCCAATGCGCATGTGACCTATCCTGCGGACGTCCAGCTCATCGCCGCGATGAACCCCTGCAAATGCGGATATCTTGACGATCTGACGATGGGCTGCGGGCGTGCGCCGCGTTGCGGGCAGGATTACCAGTCGCGCATTTCCGGCCCGCTGTTCGACCGTATCGATATCCATGTCGAGGTCCCGGCTGTGCAGGCATCGGACCTGTCCCTGCCGCCCGCCCGCGAGGATTCGGCCACCGTGCGCGCCCGGGTCGCGGCGGCGCGGCAGATCCAGGCGGAACGTTATGCCGGGCTGAAGGCGGAGGGCGAGCGCCCGGTCGCGGTCAATGCCCGGGCCGAGGGTGCGCTGCTGGACAAGGTGGCGACGCCGGACGCCGCCGGACAGACCCTGCTGACCGAGGCCGCGAGCCGGATGCAGTTGACGGCACGTGGCTATCACCGCGTGCTGAAGGTCGCCCGCACGCTGGCCGACCTGGACGGCGCGGACGGCGTCCGCCGCCTGCATGTGGCGGAGGCGCTGAGTTACCGCAGGCTGGCGCCGGGACGATAGAACGGCGCAGCGGCGGTCTGCATCCGCCCAATGACCAAGCCCAGACAGGCGGCGAGGAGGAAGGGCGTCGGGCAGAACCCGGTCAGGCCGGCCAGCGGGCGCGTCACCACGGGCAGGAAGAAGAGCGCGGCAAGGCAGGTTTTCTCATAAGGCGCCGCGCCGTCCTTGAGAAGGTGGGCCGAAAGCCAGGCGGTTGGCAATGCCAGCATCAACAGGTCGTAATCCAGCACGAAGGGTGTCGCGAGCGGAGTGGCCAGGATCAGCGCCGTGCTCTTGAAGTCCAGGGCGGCCGGTCGGCGCCAAGCCCAGGCGACCAGTAAAACGCAAATGCCGCTGACCAGGAACTGCACCGCATAGGCGAGCGGGACGGGCGCACCCAACAGCCGCACGGCGGCGAAGGGCGACTGCATCTTAGAATAAGGAACCAGCCCCTGCTCCAGCGTTTGGCGGCTGAGGTCGCTGACCGTGAAGAAGCCGCGCCAAGCCTCCAAGCCGAAGGCCGCATAGGACAGAACGGCGAGGGCTAAGACTGTCATGGCGGCAGCGGCGATCGTACGCCAGTGGCCGCCGGCGAGAAGCGCGAACGGGATCAGCACGCCGAGTTGGGGTTTGAAGGCCAGCGCGCCAATCAGGATGCCTGCGACAAGGGGGCGGCGGTCGAGCAGGACCAGCGCGCCACCGAGCAGGGCTGTGGTGACGAATGCGTTCTGGCCGTGCGACAGGGTGACGAAGACCGCCGGAAATGCCGCCGCGACAAACAGCGCCCGGCGGTCCGGCAGGATCGCACGGATCGCGGTCAGATAGGCGGCAAGACCGGCAGCCAGCCACACTGCCAGCGAAGCAAGGTAGGGCAGCAAGGCGAGCGGCCAGACCAGCAGCAGCGCGATCGGCGGATAGAACCAGGCATAGAACAGCTTGGCGGCCGGGACGCCGACACGAAGCCGCTCGAATTCCGCCAAGCCGTGCGGTTGGTAGATCGCGGCGATGTCGCCGCCCTGCAGCAGGGTCGACACGGTCCAGAAGCTGACGAAGTCGCTGCCGATCGGGTGACCGCCGGGGTCGATATTGCCCTGGCCGGCCAGAGCCCAGGCGAGCGCCGCGAGATAGCTGAGGGCGAGGATCGTGCAATAGGCGCGGATGCGCGGCCAGGTGACGAAATCGCCGGCGCGGAGCGCGGCCCAGAATCTGGCGGGCAATTATAGGCTTTCCAGTTAAGTCAGGCGGCGAGGGTCGTCATCGCCGCTTCGTCCCGATTCTTCGGCACTATCGGATTTTATCGCGCGCCCCACAACGCGCTTATCGACGGCGCGGCTGGGCACGGGCATAGTGGAATGCAACACGCACATGGGTTGGATGACGAAAGCGCAACCGAAAAAACTCGGGCCGTTCCTGGCCACGATGTTCGTTACCGGCAATATGGTGGGTTCGGGCCTGTTCCTGCTGCCCGCGACCTTGGGATCGGTCGGCGGCATCTCGGTGTTCGCCTGGATTCTGGCGACGGCGGGCGCCCTGCTGATCGCCGGCATCTTTGCTCGGCTGGGCGTTCTGGCGCCCTGGGCCGGCGGGCCGTACGCCTATGCGCGCGCTACGCTGGGCCGCTATTTCGGTTTCCAGACCAATTACGTCTATTGGATTTCCTGCTGGGTCGGGAATGTCAGCATCGCGCTGGCGGTAACAGGCTATCTCCAGGAGTTGATCCCGATCCTGAAGACGCCCTTGGGCTCGGCTGCAACGACATCGGGCGTTATCTGGATCATGGTCGGGGCCAATATCGTGGGGCCGCGCATCGTCGGCACGATCGAGGCGATGGCGATGCTGCTGGGCCTCGCGCCGATCCTGATCATCGGCATTTTCGGCTGGTTCTATTTCGACAGCCAGCTGTTCATGGACTCCTGGAACGTTTCGGGCAAATCGGCGTCCGCGGCAATCCCGGCGCTTCTCATCCAGGTGTTCTGGGCCTTCACCGGCCTCGAAAGTGCTGCCGTAGCAGTGGAAGTGGTGGAGAATCCGCGCCGCAACCTGCCGATCGCGGCTCTCGCCGGGGTCGGCTTGGCCGCGGTCATTTATATGGTGTCCTGCACCGTGCTGATGGGCATCGTGCCGGCGAAGGAACTGGCCGCATCGTCCGCGCCGTTTGCCATCGTCGCGCGGCAGATCTTCGGGCCGGCCGCCGCGACCCTGCTGATCCTGACGACCATCCTCAAGGCAAGCGGGACGCATGGCGGCTGGACTCTGGTTTCGGCGGCGACGGCCAAGGCTGCGGCCGACGACGGCGCCTTCCCCAGCATCTTCGGCAAGACCGACAGCCGCGGGATTCCGACGCAAAGCCTGATCGTTCACGGATTCCTGATGACCGCGGCAGCGTTCGCCACCACGTCGCCCACGATCGGCCAGCAATTCAGCAAACTGATCGATGTGTCCGTTGTCTTCTCGATGACCTGCTACACATACAGCGCCATCGCGCTCATCCGCCTTCAGCCCGCAGGCGCGCCGGGTGCGATGCGCTATCGCGTGATGTCGGTCCTTGCGATCGTCTTCTCGCTTTGGGTCATCTGGAAGTCGGACTGGACTCTTCTGGAAATAGCCCTTCTGGTCATGCTGTCCAGCGTGCCCCTCTATCCATTTTACAAGGGACGGATCAGGGCACATCAGGTCGGCGGGGAGATCGTGAAGCCGCTAGGGCAAGAAGCATGACCCGGCTCAGGGCCGATCTGCTGCTGCTGCTGACGTCGATGATCTGGGGCAGTGCTTTCGTTGCCCAGAAAATCGGCAACGGCGCCATTGGCCCCTTTCTGTTCGTCGCGGGGCGATTCGTCCTGTCCGCCCTGTTGCTGGTGCCGTTGGCGCTGCGCGAAGCGCGGAGCGCAGACAAAAGCCTCAGCCGCCGGGAGTGGGTGCTGGCGCTGGGCATCGGCGGGGTCCTGTTCGCCGGCGCAGGCCTGCAGCAGCTGGCGCTCAACTCGACCTCGGTCACCAATGCCGGATTCCTGACTGCACTCTATATCGCCTTCGTCCCTTTCGTCGGCTGGCTTGTGGCGCGGACGCGGGTGCGGCCAATGGTGCTGGCGGCGGTCGCGGTGTCGCTGCTTGGGGCTTGGCTGTTGGCCAATCATGGCATGGCGCCGCTCAGCCGCGGCGATTTCATCGTGCTGATTTCCGCGGTGCTCTTCGCTTTTCATATCGTCCTGGTATCGATCTTTCTGCGGGACACGCACCGGCCCTTCTTCCTGTGCTTCCTGCAATATTCGATGACGGCAGCGTTCGGCGCCGCCTTCGGCTTCGCGCTGGAGCCGATCAGCCTGGAGGCGGTGCGGGGTGCGCTGCCGACGATCCTGTATGCCGGCATCCTGTCCGGCGGGCTGGGCTATACGCTGCAGATCGTCGCCCAGCGCTATACGCCGGCGACCGAGGCGGCGCTGATCATGTCCATGGAAAGCGTGTTCGCGGCACTGGCCGCGGCGATCCTGCTGGGCGAGCGGTTGACGCTGCTGGCGGGGATCGGCTGCGGCCTGGTCATGTTGGGTGTCATCATGGTGGAGGCGGGGCCGGCCCTTGAGAGGCGCGGTCGCCCGCAGGACGAGGACGAGTTGCCGCCGTTAGGCACCGTTCCGCTCGATTGAGAGGAAAAGAATGACGAAGACATATGCCGCGGTTGCGGTGGGACTCCTGTCCGGTCTGATGCTGAGCGCCGCCCCGGCGGCCCTGGCGGCAACACCCGTCCAGGATTGGGATGCGTTCGGGCGCGATGTGCTGAAGCAGCTGATCGAGATCGACAGCACGCATGCGAACGGGTCGACGGGCGCCACCCATGCGATTGCCGAGCGATTAACGGCGGCCGGCTTCGCGGCCAGCGATTTCCAGCTGTTGGCGCCAGCCGACAAGCCAATAAAAGGCAATATCGTGGTGCGGCTGAAGGGCACCGGCAAGCTGAAGCCGGTGCTCTATATCTGTCATCTGGACGTCGTCGAGGCGGACAAGCGCGACTGGACGTACGATCCGTTCAAGCTGACCGAGAAGGATGGATTCCTTTACGGACGCGGCACCATCGACATGAAGGGGCAGGACGCATCGACCCTGACCGCGCTGATCCGGTTGAAGCAGGAGGGGTACAAGCCCGACCGCGACATCATCGTCGCCTTCACCGCGGACGAGGAGGCGGGTGGCGACGCCAACGGTGTGGACTGGCTGATGAAAAACCACCGCAAGCTGGTGGATGCGGAGTTTGTCGTGAACCCGGATTCCGGCGATGCCGCCAGCAAAAACGGGAAGCCGCTGTTTCTGGGCGTACAGACCGCCGAGAAGCAGTACATGACCTTTGAGATCGAGGCGACGGACAAGGGCGGCCACAGCTCGCAGCCGACACCCGCCAATCCGATCTATCACGTGGCCGGTGCCGTCGATCGGCTGTCGAAGTTCCAGTTCCCGCTGCATTTGACGACGACCAACAAGGCCTATTTCGCGGCGCGCGCGAAGCTGGAGGCCGGGCAGCTGCAGGCCGACATGTATTCCGTCGCCGGGCCGTCGCCCGATCCGGCCGCGGTGGCGCGTTTGTCGGCGGCGACCGACACCAACATCATGCTGCGGTCGACCTGTGTCGTGACGCAGTTCAACGGAGGGCGCAGCGAAAGCGCGCTGCCGGAGCAGGCGAAGGCGGTGATCCAGTGCCGGATCCTGCCGGGCGAGACCGAAGCCGAGGTAGAAAAGACCCTGTCGGGCCTCGTCGCCGACCCGGCGGTCAAGCTGACGCTGACCTATCCGCCCGATGTCAGCCCGGAATCGCCGCTGGACCCACGGATCATGGGCGAGGTGGAGAAATTGGGTAAGGAGATGTGGCCGGGCATCACGATATTGCCCGAGATGTCGGCGGGCGCGTCCGACAGCGCCTTTACCCGCGCCGGGGGGCTGCCGAGCTATGGCATCGATGCCAGTTTCCAGGACATAGACGACCAGCGTGCGCACGGACGCGACGAGCGCATCGGCGTCGATGTCTACAAGCAGGAGCTGGAGTTCAGCTATCGGCTGATGAAGGATTTGGGGAAGATGAAATGAAAAGGGCGTCCGCCGTCACGGCGGACGCCCTCTGAAGCTTCGGCCTTGCGGCTTAGAACTTCTGGCCGAACTTGATGCCCACGGTGAAGGGCTGGATCGGCACGACATACACGTTGGGACGGTTGGTGCAGTTGTTGCCGCAGGCCACCGTCCGATAGACCTGACCACGTGAATCGAACAGATTCTTGAAGAAGATGCTGGCCGTCGTGTTGTCCTGCGTAATGC
This sequence comes from Alphaproteobacteria bacterium, assembly GCA_035493715.1. Lineage (GTDB taxonomy): Bacteria > Pseudomonadota > Alphaproteobacteria > BOG-932 > Roseiterribacteraceae > BOG-932. The sequence goes on from DATJHU010000069.1 coordinate 38,471, forward strand.
CCGCGGACAAATCGAAGGAGATATAGGCCGGCATCGGGCCGATCTGGTCGCGCGGAGACGCCAGGTATTGTTGAGGACCACGAGTGGTATTGGTCGTCATGGCCCGAAGATCGGAGGTTCGACGGCCCATGAAGATCGTCGAGCCTTGCACGAAGCCGGTCATCGTGTCCGAAAGATCCGCTTCGTACCGCAGCGTGGCATTGAGGCTGACCGGCGGCGTGACCGGCAGCGGCGTGCCGGAGAGGGTCCAGTAATTTCCGGGTTTCCCGGTTACAGGGTTTAAGCAGCCGGGGCTGTTTACGGAGGGGCAGACATCCGAGGTGATCTCGGAATTGATGAAGCTGCCCGCCCCGGACAATGTCCAGTTCGGATCGATCGCCCAGGTAACGTCGGTTTCGAGCCCGCGAACCGTGGCCGAGGCGGCATTGGCGATCTGGGTCAGGCTGTTCGCACCCAGGAAGGCGAATTGGAAATCGTCCCAGTTTTCCCAGAACAGCGCGCCGTTCCAGCGGATCTGTCCATCGTTCCAGGTGGTTTTCCAGCCCAGCTCGTAGTTGAGGAGCATGTCGGACGTATAAGGCGGCAGGTCGCCGCGCCGATTGATGCCGCCGGGCCGGAAGCCGCTCGAGACCGTGGCATAGACCATGCGGTCCGGGTCGAATTTATATTGCAGGTTGGCCTTGAAGGTCGTGTTCACCTCCTCGACCGTCTTGTTCAGGTTGGAGCAGGGGGCATCTTCGAATTTGCCCGGATCGAAGCAGGCCGCTTCGCCGGTGTGGGAGCTGAAACCCGACCCGAAGCCGTAGAAGCCGTAGAGCGAGTTGCGCGTCTCGAAGACGCGAACGCCGCCGGTGACGCTCCATTGATCGTCGATGTCGTAGGTTGCCTGACCGAACGCCGCGGCGTCGCGGTCGACACGCATCTGTTGCGTCAGCCAGATGGTGCCGGGCCAGCCGCCGACGCTGATATCGGAGCCGATCCCGTCAACCGTATAGTTCTGGCCGATCTTGTGTGTCTGCCGTTCGAAGAAGAGTCCAGCGACGAAGCGGAACCGATCCTCGGTCGGTGACGCGATCCGGACTTCCTGGGTCAGTTTCGTGAAATGATCCCTGCCGATGACGCGTTGGGTCGGATTGACCCGATGGCCCAGATTATTGGTGAAATAGGACGGAAAGTCGTAGCCGACCTGATGATAGGCGGAGGCATAGGCCGCAGTGTAATCCGAATAGTCGGTTTGGCTTTGCAGGCCGCGATCGAAATACCCTCCGGAGTAGGTGAAATCGAAGTCGCCGATCTTGCCCTGGATAGTGAGCGCAGCCTGGGCCCACGAATCCTGGTTATTGTCTGGACGGAATCGTTCGACCTTGAGATCGCCGACACTGGGCTGGAAGCCGAAGATGCCTGTCGAGCGCTGTTCCTGCCCCATCATCTGGACGGTCGCTGTCCAGTCGTCGTCGAGTTCGACGCCAAGGGCGGCGCGGCCGCCATAGGTCTGGACGCCGTTGAAATTGTCTTTGGCAAGAGCGCCATTATCGAGATGGTACGCGCTGTCGACGTAGCTGCGCGTCGCGTGCACGTTGTCGATATAGCCGGGGTCGCCTTCCTCGAAACCGACCAGGCGGATGGCGACCTTGTCGGACAGCGGTATGTTGACGTAGCCCTCGACGATATGACCGATGTCGCCGTGCGTGGTATCGAGCGTGACGTCGTAGGATCCGCTGAATTTCGTCGGATCCGGCTTGTTGGTGATGACGCGGAGCGTGCCGGCTTCGGAGCTCGCACCGAACAAGGTCCCCTGCGGCCCGGCCAGCGCCTCGATGCGCTGGATATCGTAAAGATGGATATCGAGCTGTCCCAGGATGGTCGTTGTCGGCTGCTCGTCGAAATAGATGCCGACCAAGGGCTGCGAACCCGAATGGTTGCCGTCCTGGCCGCCGGCCAGCGAGATGCCGCGCATGTAAACCGTTGTCTGGCTTGGGGCGACGGTCTGGTAAACGACGCTGGGCAGGAACTTGACGTAGTCACGGAACTCCGTCGCATTCATCTGCTCGAGCTTCTTGCCGCTGAAAGCCTGGATGCTGACCGGCACGGCCTGCATGTTCTCCGGCCGCTTCTGCGCGGTGACGACGATCTCTTCGAGCTGGCCGGGGCCGGCGGCGGGTTGATCCTGCGCCAGGGCCAGGTGCGGGGCACCCAAAACGGTCGAGGCGAGTAGCGTATACTTCGCCGCCCGGCGATAGAGTCTGACGGTGCGCGATCTGTGTGCTGACATTTGCTTGATCCCTTATTGCTCGATTTCGTCGATCTGTTTGCTGGCGATCCATTTGCCGACTATGGCGGCGTTTTCGGATAGAAGGCGAGAACGTCGCCCAGTGCCGTCTTGAGTGGACCCAGCCACGGTTCGTAGTTGCGCCACTGATCAAGCCCGTCGCGAAAGATCGGGCGGCGAACCTGCTCGGAACTGGGCGTGCGGACGGCGCGGTCGTTGTCGTAGAAGCTTACGCAGGCAGCCTCGAACGGCAGGCTGCAGTAATCGAGCAGGCGGTGGATCTCCGCCTCGGTATCGTCGACCATCCGTTCATAGATCACGCGATAGATCTTGCCCGGCGCGGCCCGCTCGAAATGTGCCATCAGCGCAACATAGTCGCGGTAGTACCGCCCGATATCCTCCAGGCCGTAGGTGTAGGGTTGCCCGCGGGCGAAATGCTGCTTGAAGCCGGAGAAACAGGCGCCCATCGGGTGGCGTCTTGCGTCGATGATCTTTGCGTTGGGAAGAATCAGCCTGATGAGGCCGATATGGAGGAAATTCTGCGGGGTCTTGTCGATGAAGAGCGGCCGGCCGCTCTTCCGGCGAAAACCGGTTCGCGCCAGATATTCTTCGCCCAGCGCCTTCAAGCGAGCGTCGTCCAACTCCGCCACGATTCCGGGATAGAGCGGCGGCTCGTCCCGCTTGCGCGGCCCGCCCAGCGCGTGGGCCATTGCGGTCAGGTCGGGCAGTTCCATGGTCCCTTCGATCGCCGAATGGCTGGACAGGATCTGTTCGACCAGTGTCGATCCCGATCGCGGCAGGCCGACGATGAAGATCGGATCGGGCGCCGCGCATCCGACATCCTTGCGCGCGGCGAGAAACTCGGGCGTGAAAACCGACTGCATCTGCCGCATGCGTTCCGACATGCGGTCCGGGTCATAGCCCAGCTGTTCGCGGCGAATGCGGTTCCCCTCGGCGTAATGCGTGAAGGATTCGGCGAATTGGCCGCGATCTTCCAGCGCCTTGCCGAGCGCGAAATGGAAATGCAGCCGGTCTTCGCCGCGGAGATCGTCGCGTGCCAGCTGCGCCTGCATCGCCGCGAGGTCGCCGTCGGCGAAGCGGACAGTCTTGAGGTTGGCCAAGCTCCAATAGGCCTCGCCCAACTGCGGCAGTTGCTCGATGCTGCGGCGGTAGGCTGCGATCCCCTCATCCAAGAGGCCCGCAGTCTTCAATACGTGGCCATAGCTCATCCATACGCGCGGCTGGTTGGGATAATCCTTCAGCACGCCGCTATAGACGGCAATAGTCTGCTGATAGTCGCCGATGTCGCTGAGCGCCGCCGCGTGCAGGTTGCGATAGCCCGGATCGTGCGGATCGATAGCAAGCAGCCGCTCGATCTCGGCCAGCGCTTCGGCCGGTTTTGCCTGGCGGAAGAGCGCCATTGCATAGTTGTGTCGGGCCGGATGGAAGCCCGGCGCCAATTCCAGGCAGCGACGGAGTAGCGCCTCGGCGTCGGCGAACCGACCGATGCGGGCGGCGACCTCGGCCAGCATCCGAATTGCGGCGACGTCGGTTGGGAAGCGTTTCAGGAAGTCCTTGAGCAACCGTTCTGCGATGCCCAGCCGGTTCTCGACCAAAGCGGCGGCGGCCTCCATCAGCACCGGATTGCTGACCGACGACTTGATCTGCTGTGCGTAGTACCTGTCTGCCCCCTGGGTATCGCCCGTCAGGATCGCCAGATCGCCGAGCGCCCGCCAGGCATCGCTCAATTGGGGATTGAGTTCGGTCGCGCGGGTCAGAACTTGGCGGGCGGCTTCGGTCTGACCCAGCGTGGCCAGCGTTATTCCCAGCTCGTAATGCGCTTTCGGCCAATGGGGATTGGTGCGCAGCAGTCCTTCGAACACCGCGCGGGCGGATGCGAGATCTCCCTGGCGTCGTTTCGCGATGCCGAAGATCGCCGTCGCGTCCGCGTTGTCGGCGACGACGCGCAAGATTTCTGCCGCCTGGATTTCGGCAAGAGCCGGCTTGGTATCTAGAAGGCGTTGGGCGTGATCCAGGGCGACGGATAGCGAGCCCGATACCTCAGACTTGTCGTCAACTCTTGGTTTTGTTTCGACGACGGGCACTCTCTGACGCAACTCCCGCATTGCACACAAAAATATTCAGCGGGATTTGAATCGGTGTCAATGCTGCGTTGCGTAATCCGCAGAGCTGTTGGCCGCAGGAAGGACATCGCCAAGACGTTGCGCGGCAATCATTTTGCCGCTCAAAAACCAGAAGCGGATGCTGAGTAAGATGGCCACCGCGGCGAGGCCTGAGGCCAGCCCCCACCAGATTCCGAGCGCCCCGTGGCCGAGTTTCACGCCCAAGATCCAGCCGGGCAGGAAGCCGAGCCCCCAATAGCCGATCGCTGCGGCGATGGCCGGGACACGTGTGTCCTTGAGGCCGCGCAGGGCGCCGGCGGAGATCGTTTGCGCGCCGTCGAACACCTGGAAAAAGGCGCCGACGGTCAAAAGCTGCACCGCAATCGCGATCACTTCGGCGCGGTTGGGATCGTTGGCGGTGATGTAGAGGCCGGCGACCAGCGACGGGACCGTGAGCAGCACGACTGCTGTCATGCTCATGAACCCGATGCCGAGCGCGAATGCCGCGACAGCGGCGAGTCGCGCCGCGCGGGGGGAGGCGGCGCCCATGAAGAAGCCGACGCGCACATTGGCTGCCTGCGAGATCGAGAGCGGCACCATGAAGGTGAGCGAGCAGATGCTCATGCTGATCTGGTGCGCGGCGAGTTGCGACGCGCCAAAGCGGCCTATCAGAAGACCGGCACCCATGAACAGCACGATCTCGACAGCCATGATGGCTGCGATCGGCGCGCCCAAAACCACAAGTTCGCGCACAATTCGCCAGTCGATCGGTCCGGTCAGCGCAAAACCGCGAAGTCCCTCGGTCAGGCGCATGGCCAGCGCCACCGCCAGCATCATCGCCCAGAGCGTGACCATGGTTGCGGTCGCCGACCCCAGATACCCCATGCGCGGGAAGCCCCAGACCCCGTGGATCAGGGCGTAGTTCAACAGGCCGTTCGCCGTGATGGCGACCAGCGCGACCGCCATGACGATCCAGGGCCGGCCCATTGCAGCCAAGAAATTGCGCTGCGTCGCCATGAGCAGCGAGGCGGGCAGGGCGAACAGCAGGATGCGGTCGTACTGCGCGATCGCATGGGCCAGTCCGGGCGGTTCCCCGATCGCAAGGACGATGGGTTCGATGTTCCACAGCACCACCATCGGTGGGATCGCCGCCAGCAGCGCCAGCAGCACGCCGCCGCGCAGGATCGGCGCGATGCGCGCCTCGTTGCCCGACCCGCGCGCATGCGCAACCAGGATGGATACCGAAATCAACCCACCGGCGACGACAATCATCAGCGTGAAATAGAGATTGGCGCCCAGCCCGCCGGCGGCGAGCGCGTCGCGACCGAGCGTGCCCAGCAGGATCGTATCGGTTACGCCCATCGCCAGCTGCGCAAGTTGCGCCAGCGCCAGGGGCGAGGCGAGCCGTATCGTCGCGCCGATCTCGCGATCGAAGCGCAGGGTGGGAAGCGGGGCGGACATCGGGGGCTCTTAAGCTGCAGCCGTCTTTCTTGGTGGTCGGGGCCGGAGCTAACGGACCATAAAGGCTTGGAGCTCCGAAGTCCCATGACCAAACGGCAGACCACCTCTGCGGCTGGACGGGGAATAGGCCGGCTTCTATCCTTGCCCGCGCGCAAAGAGGGGAGAGGACATGGGACGGTTTGTGACGCTGGTCGAGGTCGGGCCGCGCGACGGGCTGCAGAACGAGCCCACGATTCTGCCGACCGAGGCCAAGATCGCCTTCATCAATCGGGCGCTCGACGCCGGCATCAGGCATATCGAAGCGGTCAGTTTTGTGAACCCGAAGAAGGTGCCGCAGATGGCGGATGCCGAGGCGGTAATGGCGGGCGTGCCGCGCGACCGGGGCGCCGTCTATTGCGGTCTTGTGCTCAACCGCCGGGGTTTCGACCGCGCGGTCGAGGCCCGTTGCGACGAGATCCTGTATGTCACTTCCTCCACCGACAGCTTCAGCTTGCGTAACCAGGGCATGAGCGTCGCCGATGCCGTCGCCGGTTGGCATGAGATTTCGCGCGCGGCAGCCGATCGGGGTATCCGCGCCTCGGTGTCCATCTCAAATGCCTTCGGCTGTCCGTTCGAGGGGCGGGTGGCGATCACGCGAATCGCCGAGATCGCCGCGGAACTCGTGAAGTCGCCGGTCGGTGACCTGACCATTCCGGACACGATCGGCGTTGCCGTGCCGCCGCAGGTGACAGCGATGTGGACCGCGCTGCGGCCGGTCGTCGGCGAAGGTGTTCCGCTGCGCGCGCATTTCCACAACACGCGCAACACGGCCATTGCGAATGTCCATGCTGCGGTGGAGGCTGGAGCCACGGTCGTCGACGCCTCGATCGGTGGAATTGGCGGCTGCCCATTCGCGCCGCGTGCGACCGGCAATGTCGCGACAGAGGATGTACTTTATCTGCTTGAGGAAATGGGGGTTGAGACCGGCGTGTCGCTGGACGGCCTGATACAGACGGCGAAGTGGCTGGAGCCGCAACTGGGCCATGCCCTGCCAGGCATGGTTTCGCGCGCCGGCGGCTTTCCGGTGGCGCGCAGCCCGGCCGCGGCATAGAAACCATTCCGCTTGTACGTCGCCGAATTTGCCTTATTCTGCACTGCAGCAAAATACGTCCGCCTGGATTGCTTGCCACGAGGTCGCTCCTGAATCCGCGTTTTCCGTCATCCGACAGAGACCATTCTCTCAGCGGCAAGGCGCCTTCGACGCGCGGCGAGATGCTAGGTACGGATGCCCCCGACTGGGGTGAGGATGCTATCGACGAGGCGGAGGATTCCTTCCGCAGTATTTTCGAACGGGCGGTCCCCGGCATTTTCCAGACGACGCCCGGCGGCAATTATATCCGCGCCAATCCGGCCCTCGCCCGCATCTATGGATATGAATCGCCAGCTGAGATGCTGGAACGACTGACCGATATAGGGCGGCAGCTCTATGTCGAACCGACCCGCCGCGGCGAATTCATCGAGCAGATGCGGGAAAACGGTTCGCTCACCAGTTTCGAGTCTGCGATCTACCGGCGCGACGGATCGGTTATCTGGATATCGGAGAATTGCCGCGAGGTGCGCAGCACGCGGGGCGAGCTCGTTTATTACGAAGGTACGGTCGAAGACATCACGCAGCGTAAACGGGCGGAAGCCGAGCTGAAGCACGCGCGCGAACAGGCTGAGCACGCGAACAAGGCCAAATCGATCTTCCTGGCCAATATGAGCCACGAGCTGCGCACGCCGCTGAACGCCATCCTGGGCTTCTCCGAACTTTTGACGCAGGAGATCTACGGGCCGTTAGGCGACCCGCGCTATACGGAATTCGCCGACGATATCTTCCGCAGCGGCAAGTACCTGCTGGGCATTATCAGCAACATCCTGGACCTGACCAAGATCGAGGCCGGGCAGGTTGTGCTGGACGAGCAGGATATGGATCTTGGCGAGCTGATGCATTCGAGCATCCGGCTGGTGTCGGAGGCGGCGCGCCATCGCGACATCAGCCTTGAGGTCCAGGTGCCGCCGGCGCCGGTGACGCTTAACGCCGATCCGACGCGGCTGAGGCAGATTCTGCTCAACCTGCTGTCCAACGCCATCAAATTCACGCCGGAAGGGAAGTGGGTCTATCTGTCCTGCGCCCGCGGCGCCGATACGCTCGACCTGACGGTGAGCGACACAGGCATCGGCATGTCGGCTGACGAGATTGCACGGGCCATGCAGCCGTTCCACCAGGTCGACAATTCTTATTCCCGGCGATACGAGGGGACGGGGCTGGGTCTTTCGGTTACCCAGTCGCTGGTCGATCTGCACGGCGCGGCGATGTCGATCGAGAGCGAGGTCGGCAAAGGCACCACGATCACCGTTCGCTTGCCGGCGTCCCGCGTGCTGGACTGGGGACCGCTGGGCTAAAGGCGCTTCGCCATGGCGCTGAAAACTTGGCCGTGTCTGGCGGCGTCGCGTGGCAGGGTGACCAAATCGATTCCTGCGGCGAAGCGCCGGATCGTTTCCGCGGTTTCGTCGAGCGCGACCGTGCTTCCGGTGCTTTCGCTGATCACAACTGCCCGGACCCGCAATTGCCGCCGCTGTAAGACATCAAGGGCTGTCAGCGTGTGGCTGAGCGTGCCGAGATAGCTGCCTGTTACGAGCAGGACCGGCAAGCCGAGCGCTGCCATCCAGTCGAGAACCGTGTGTGTATCGTCCAGTGGCACCATGATCCCGCCGACACCTTCGATCAGCAGCATATCTGCGGCCGTAGCTGCGCGGTCGCGGCAGAAGGCGACCAGCTGGTCGAGATCGATCGCGCGACTTTCCCGCCGTGCGGCCATGTCCGGCGAGAGCGGCGACTGGAAGCGCCAAGGTGAAATCCGATCGATGTTTTCAGCGGACGGCGTTTGATCGAGTGCCGTCAGCAAGGCGCTGGTATCGCTGGCGGCAACATCGTTGGAATCGAAGCCGCTGATCACCGGCTTCAGCGCGTCGACCATGCGGCCTTGCGCCTTCAATGCACGAATGAGGCCGGCGGTGACGAAGGTCTTCCCGATATCGGTACCCGTGGCGGTGACGAAATAACCAGTCATTGGGCCAGAATCCGCATGCGGATGAGATCGGCCAGCCGCTCGATCTCATCGTCAGGATGGGCGGCGGTGAACGCGACACGGAGACGCGCGGTGCCGGCCGGCACGGTCGGCGGGCGAATGGCGACCGCGAGAAAGCCCTCCGCCTCCAACAGCTTCGACGCCGCGAGCGCCGCCTTCGCGTCTCCGATCTGGATCGGCACGATAGGGCTGACGGCGTCCGCCAAGCCCAATCGGCGCGTGAACAGGCAGGCCTTCGCGACTGGCAGCGTGGCGTAGTCCGGCTCACGCTCGATCACGTCGAGCGCGGCGATGGCGGCGGCGATCGAGGCGGGCGGCAGGCCGGTCGAATAGACGAAGGTGCGGGCGCGACTCTTGATCAGGTCGATAACCGGCTGCGATGCGCAGAGATAGCCGCCATAGCCGCCGATCGCTTTCGACAGCGTACCCATCTGCAGCGCGACATCGGCCTTGGCGCCGTCGGCGAAGCTCGATCCGCGTCCGTCGCCGACCACGCCGATGCCGTGCGCGTCGTCCGACAGCAGCCAGGCATCGTGGCGGCAGGCGAGCGCGGCGAGGTCGTGGAGCGGAGCCAGGTCGCCGTCCATGGAGAACACGCCGTCTGTGGCGATCAGTGCGTGCCTGTAGTGGGTTCGATGCATGGAGAGAAGTTCGGCTGCGTGGGCGACGTCGTTATGGCGGAACGTCAGCACCCGCCCGCCTGTCAGCTTCCCACCGGTCATGATGCAGGAGTGGGCCAGCTCGTCGATCAGAACGAGGTCGGCACTGCCGGCGAGAGTCGGGATGATGCCAGCATTGGCGAGATAGCCGGAGCCGAATACGCAGGCGGCCTCCGTTCCCTTGAGCTTGGCCAGGCGCGTTTCGAGCTCCGTGAAAAGCGGATTATTGCCGGTGACAAGGCGGGATGCGCCGACCCCGACGCCGTACTTCTCTATCGCGGCGACAGCGGCGGCCTTTACCACGGGATGGTGGCTGAGGTTCAGATAGTCGTTGCAGGAAAAAGACAACAAACGCCTGCCGTCGCGTTCTACCCAGATGCCGTCCGTACGTGTCGTTTCGACCAGCGTACGCAGAAGCGTACGGCGGCTGAGCAGCGCCAGCTTTTCGGTCGCGAAGGCGTCCAGGGATGACAATTTAGCGCACTACCGTTTACAAGCGGGTCGATGCTCATGGTGTGATCGCTGGTTTCGGCGAACGCAAGACCCTCACGAACTTGGGGGCGGTTCGGCCGGCGGATTGCCGTTGTAATGGATGTGCCAATGTCTGTGGTCAGTCTCGATTCCTTCTCCGGTGCGCCGGCTGAGTTCCACCCTGTCGGCATCGCGCGCCACGACTGGACGCGCGAAGAGATTCGCGCACTATTTGCGCTGCCGTTTCCCGACCTGATTTTCCAGGCGCAGACGGTGCACCGGGCGAATTTCGATCCGACCCAGGTACAGATCTCGACCCTGCTCTCGATCAAGACCGGCGGCTGCCCCGAGGACTGCGCCTATTGCCCGCAAAGCTCGGCCTACGAGACCGGGCTTAAGGCCGAGAAACTGATGGATGTCGAGGCCGTGCTGGAAGAGGCGCGCGCCGCGAAGGCCGCCGGCGCCAGCCGCTTCTGCATGGGCGCAGCCTGGCGCTCGCCTAAGGACCGCGACCTCGACAAGGTGTGTGCCATGGTTGAGGGCGTGAAGGCGCTGGGAATGGAGAGCTGCGTCACGCTCGGCATGCTCACGCGGCCGCAGGCCGACCGGCTGAAGGGCGCCGGCCTCGACTACTACAACCACAACCTGGATACGTCGCCCGAGTTTTACGGCGACATCATTTCCACCCGCACCTATCAGGACCGGCTGGATACGCTGGAGACGGTGCGCGAAGCCGGCATCAATGTGTGCTGCGGCGGCATCGTCGGCATGGGTGAGGGTCAGGAAGATCGTGTGGGCATGGTCCATGCGCTGGCGACCCTGCCCAGCCACCCGGAAAGCGTGCCGATCAACATGCTGGTCCAGGTAGAAGGTACGCCGCTGGCCGGCGAGGGCCGACTCGACGCGTTCGATTTCGTCCGCACCATCGCCGTCGCCCGCATAACCATGCCGGAATCGATGGTCCGCCTGTCGGCCGGCCGTGAGGACATGACCGACGAGGTCCAGGCGCTGTGCCTGCTGGCTGGCGCCAATTCGATATTCTACGGCCCGAAGCTGCTGACTACGCCGAACCCGGCACAGGACCGCGACATGCGCTTGCTGGAAAAGCTCGGCATGGCGCCGATGCCGCTCTAAGACGGTGGACGCGAAGCAGCCCGCCTGGTTCGCGGCGGGCTTCCCGCATGTCTGGCCGCCCTATAGCCAGATGAAAACGGCCGCGCCGCCGCTGGCGGTGGAGCGGACCGAGGGCGTGCGTATCTATCTGGAAGACGGGCGTGCGCTGATCGACGGCATCGCCTCGTGGTGGACCGCCTGCCACGGCTACAACCATCCGCACATCCGGCAGGCCGTCATACGGCAGCTGGAGATCATGCCGCATGTCATGTTCGGCGGGCTGGCGCACGCGCCGGCGCTGACCTTGGCGGCGCGGCTGGCCAAGCTGTTGCCAGACGACTTGACGCGCGTGTTCTTCAGCGATTCCGGCTCGGTTGCGGTCGAAGTTGCGATGAAGATGGCGTTGCAGTTCTGGTTGAACCGGGGCGAGCACGGCCGGACGAAGTTCGTCGCCTTCCGCGACGGCTATCACGGCGACACGCTGGGCACGATGGCGGTGTGCGACCCCGGCGAGGGCATGCACAGCCTGTTCAGTGGGCTGTTGCCGCCTCAGGCGATGCTGAATTTGCCCACGGACGCAGCCTCGATCGCGACGTTTGACGATTACCTGGACCGGAATGCCGGGAAGATCGCCGGCATGCTGGTCGAGCCGCTGATCCAGGGTGCGGGCGGAATGATCTTCCACGATCCGGAGGTGCTGCGGCGGCTGCGCGCGGCGGCCGACCGGCACGGGCTGATCCTGATCTTCGACGAGATATTCACCGGCTTCGGGCGCACCGGGACGATGTTCGCCTGCGAGGCTGCCGGCGTGGTGCCGGATATCGTCACGCTGTCCAAGGCGCTGACCGGGGGCACGATGGCTCTGGCCGCCACGGTTGCGACCGGGAGGATCTTCGACGGCTTCCTGTCGGACGATCCCGGCCACGCGCTGATGCACGGGCCGACCTTCATGGCGAACGCACTCGCCTGTGCCGCCGCGAACGCCTCGCTCGACCTGTTCGAGCGCGAGCCGCGCCTGCGCCAGGTGGCTGAGATCGAGGTCGGCCTCAGGGAGCAGCTCGGCCCGCTGGCCAAGGTCGGCGGGATCAAGGATGTGCGGGTGACGGGCGCCGTCGGTGTTGTGCAGATCGACCGGCTGAACGATCCGAAGGCGCTGCAGCGCGCCTGCGCCGAGGCCGGCATCTGGGTCCGGCCGTTCCGCGATATCGTCTATCTGACGCCTTCGTTTACCATCGGCGCGGACGATCTGGAGCGGCTGACCGGGACCCTCAGGAAAGTGCTGGCCGCTTAGACCAGCATCCCCAGCGCGCGCTTGTAGAGATCGAGCAGCTCTTCCAGTTCCTGCCTGTCGGCGGATTCCATCTTCCTGAGACGGATGAGCTGGCGCATCACCTTGACGTCGAAACCCGTGCCCTTGGCTTCGGCATAGACGTCCTTGATGTCGGCGGCGATGCCGGCCTTTTCCTCTTCCAGCCTTTCGATCCGCTCGATGAAGGATTTCAGGCGCGCGGCGGAGCTGTCGCTGGTCGCGGCGTCGGCGGGGCCTTGGTCGAGAGCGGTATCGGGCATGGCGGCTTTTCAGGCTGGAGGGAAAGAGCGGCGAAGCTACGGCGAACCCGCGGCCGTGACAAGCGCGTCGGTTGGATGAAATCCGCCTTATCCGATTGCCCGCGTCGGCGGCATTGGCTAGTGTCCTGACATCATGAAGGTGAATATCGAAATCGACTGTACGCCGGAGGAGGCGCGGACCTTTTTCGGCCTGCCGGACGTCGGGCCGATGCAGGCGCGCATCCTGAAGGAAGTCGAGGAGCGGGCGGTCGCCGCCATGCACGCGATGGAACCCGACGCGCTGATCAAGACGTGGCTTCCGAGCTCCATGCAGGGGTTCGAAAACGTCCAGAAGATGTTCTGGAACGCGATGAGCGATCCGAAGAAAAAGTAGAGTTCCTATGAGCAACGACCGTTCGCTTCCGTCCGATCCCGCCCCGTATTACGAGGCACATGTTTTCGTCTGCACCAACGATCGCGGCGAAGGGGCGAAGCGGCCCTCTTGCGCGCGGCGCGGGTCGGAAAAGCTGCGCGATTATATGAAAGCCCAGGCGCGCGCGGCGGGCTTGGCCAATGTGCGGATCAACGCCTCCGGCTGTCTCGACCGCTGCGAACTTGGCTGCACCATGGCGATCTATCCGGAAGGCGTCTGGTATCATTACGACACGCGCGCCGACTTGGACGAGATCATCGAAACCCACCTGAAGCAGGGCAAGCGCGTCGAACGGCTGTTGCTGACGACCGAACAGGAAGAGCTGCGCCCCGAGCAGGCCGCCGTTCCCGCCGAATAATTGCGTTATGCCGGGCGAGACCCTTTTCGCCCCGGCCAGTGCGCCGGGCCGCGCTGCGATCGCGGTGTGGCGCCTTTCCGGACCAAATGTAGCGCAAGGCCTTCAGCTGCTGACCGGCGGGGCTTTGCCCGCGCCGCGCCGCGCTGTGGTCCGGACGATCAAGGACCCTGAAACCGGCTCAGCCGTCGATCAGGCAGTTGTGCTGTGGTTTCCCGGGCCGGGAAGCTTCACCGGCGAGGATGCAGCCGAGATCCACACCCATGGCGGGCGCGCGGTGGCCGAGGCCGTCGGCGCCGTGCTGGGCCGGCTTCCGGGGTTTCGGATGGCGGAGCCCGGCGAGTTTTCCCGGCGCGCGTTCCTGAACGGCAAGCTGGATCTGACCGAGGCCGAGGCGATCGCCGACCTGGCGGCGGCTGAAACCGAGGCGCAGCGGCGTCAAGCCCTGACGCAGGCGGGCGGTGCTTTGACGACGCTCTATGACGGCTGGCGGGTCGGGCTGATCTCTCTGCGCGCGCATCTCGAGGCCGACATCGAATTTCCCGACGAGGATATCGGCGATCCGGTCGCTCAATTGTCCGGACAATTGAAATTTCTGCGCGCGGAAATCGCGGCACACCTTGCCGACGCCCGGCGCGGCGAGCGGCTGCGCGACGGGCTTACGGTTGCGGTAGTCGGCGCGCCCAATGCCGGCAAGTCCAGTCTGGTGAACGCGCTGGCGCGCCGCGACGTGGCGATCGTTTCGCCGGAGGCGGGGACGACGCGCGATCTGATCGAGGTCCATCTGGACCTTGGCGGCTATCCGGTGATCCTGGTTGATACCGCTGGGCTGCGCGACACCGGCGGCGCGGTAGAAGCCGAAGGGATCGCTCGCGCCCGCCGGCGCGCGGAGGCGGCCGATCTGGTGCTGGCGCTGTTCGCGGTCGACGCCCCACCGGATAAGGAAACGGCGGCGTTGCTCGACGAGCGGACGATCGTGGTCGCCAGCAAGGCGGATTTGGCGAAGGCGGCGCTGCCCTACCCGGACGCCGTGCCGCTATCGGTGGCGACCGGCACCGGGCTGGACACGCTGATTGGCGCGCTTTCGCGACGCGTTGCGAATCTGCTGGCCGACCGCGGCGCGCCGCCCCCGACCCGCGCCCGCCACCGCGAAGCGCTGACGCAGTGTGTTGCCGGGCTCGACGCCGCCGTGGCGGCGCCTCTGCCGGAACTGGCCGCCGAGGAGTTGCGCCGCGCCGGCGACGCCCTCGGCCGCATCACGGGCCGCATCGATATCGAGGACATGTTGGACGCCGTCTTTCGCGATTTCTGCATCGGTAAGTAGCCGGCAGGTCTATAGTGGGTCACACGATGCGGGATTGAGGAAGAAGTGGAGGCGGGAATGCGAGCAGTATTGTGCGCGGCGGCGGTGGTGGGCGTGATGCTTGGGGGGATCCAGGATGCCGATGCCGCCTGCAGTCAGGCGGATGTCGCCGGCGTTTGGGCCAGCTATACCGTCGGCGCCGACGTGCGCGGAGACTATTGGCTGCAATGTACGCTGAGAATCGCACCGAATGGAAAGTTCACGGCCTCCAGTTCCAGCTGCATCGCTTCGTCGGGTCTCAAAAGCGCGGCGGAAGGGTCGCTGACCCTGGCAAATGCGGCCACCTGCGCATTCAAAGGCGGGATTGTCCTGACGAAGGGCACCGCCGAGAACTTTATCAATCACGCGACTCTGGCATTCGACAAGAACACGGCCGAGGGGATTGGCACATTCGAGGGCGGCGGGTTCTCGTTCAACCTTGTCAGGATCAAATAACCTGTTTCACGTGAAACAGGCCGGCGGCTAACCGGGGAGTTGCATTCGCCAGATGACCCGCCAGGCGCCGGGGCCGCCACTGAGCGTCAGGACTTCGCGGCCTGCCGCATCGCGATTTTGCGCACCGGTGCGCCAGCTCATCGCCCAATCGTATTCGACGACCGCTGTCGTCCCGTGTTCCGTCACGACATAGCCGGAGGTCTGGAAACGGCCCACCGAACTGTGCGCCATGAATTCGCGATAGCTTTTGATCGCAGCTTCCAGCCCCTGCGAGCGCTGAACGCCGCCCGGCGCAACGATTACGACATTGTCGGCCAGGAAATCGGCGAGGTCCAAAAATCGCCGCTCCATCCAGCAGCGGTCCATGGCTTCAACGAAGGTGGTCAGGTCGGTCATCGTCACACGCTCCGCCAAATCCCCCGAGAGTGCCCTTTTACCGCACCGGGCTTTGACCGGCCAGCATGAAAACCGTAAGGTCTGCCCCATGTCGAAATGGGACGTAATCGTTGTCGGTGGCGGGCACGCCGGAACCGAGGCCGCTGCCGCTGCGGCGCGCACGGGCGCGCGTACGGCGTTGCTGACCCATAGGCGCGACACGGTCGGTGTGATGTCCTGCAATCCTGCTATCGGCGGATTGGGCAAGGGCCATCTGGTCCGCGAAATCGACGCGCTGGACGGCATCATGGGCCGGGCGGCGGACCGCGCGGGCATCCAGTTCCGGATGTTGAACCGCTCGAAGGGCCCTGCCGTGCGCGGTCCCAGGGCCCAGGCCGACCGAAAGCTTTACCGTCAGGCGATCCAGGATCTCCTGGCCGAACAAACCGGCTTGGAGATTGTCGAGGGCGCGGCGGTCGACCTGATTCAGCGGGATGATGGCTCGGTGGGCGGTGTGATGCTCGCCGACGGACGGGAAATGACCGCCGCGGCGGTGGTTCTGACCACCGGCACTTTTCTGAACGGACTGATTCATATCGGTGAAACCAAAATCCCGGCAGGCCGCGTGGACGAAGCGCCGGCGTTGGGCCTTTCCGAGCGGCTGACCGGTGCCGGTTTTGCGCTTGGCCGGCTGAAGACCGGGACGCCGCCGCGCCTCGATGGGCGAACGATCGACTGGGGCGGGCTGGAGGTTCAGCATGGCGACGATCCGCCGGAACCGTTTTCGACGCTGACCGACCGTATAACCACGCCGCAGATTCCCTGCCATATCACCTGGACCAGCGCCGGCGGTCATGCGCTGATCCGTGAGAACTTGCACCGCGCGCCCATGTATTCCGGGCAGATCGCCTCGACCGGTCCACGCTATTGCCCGTCGATCGAGGACAAGATCGTGCGCTTCGCCGACAAGGCGCAGCACCAGATTTTCCTTGAACCAGAAGGACTTGACGACCCCACGGTCTATCCCAACGGGATTTCGACATCCTTGCCGGAAGATGTGCAGCGCGCGCTGCTGAAGACAATTCCGGGTCTTGAGCGGGCCGAGATGTTTCGGCCAGGCTATGCGATTGAATACGATTTCGTCGATCCGCGTGAACTGAAGCCCACACTTGAAACGAAGCGCTTGGCCGGTTTGTTTTTGGCGGGGCAGATTAACGGCACGACCGGCTATGAAGAGGCCGGCGCGCAGGGCTTGCTGGCGGGTTTGAATGCCGCTCGACATGCGGCGGGGCAGACCGGCGCGATCCTGAGCCGAGGCGACTGCTATATCGGTGTGATGGTCGACGATCTGGTGACGCGCGGGGCTCCGGAGCCGTATCGGATGTTCACCTCACGCGCCGAATACCGGTTGACGCTCCGCGCCGACAACGCCGATCAGCGACTGACCGATGCCGGCGTTGCGCTTGGTGTCGTCGGATCGGCCCGCGCCGCCGCGTTCCGCGCCAAGATGGACGATCTGGAGGGCGCGCGCGCTTTGGTGAGGAGCCTGAACGCCACACCGCCCGAACTCGACCGCGCCGGCATCCATGTCAATGCCGATGGCGTCCGCCGTTCGGCGGCGGACTTGTTGCGCCTGCCCGATGTCGATTTCCCGCGCCTGACCGCGCTTTGGCCGGAACTGGGGCGTCTGTCGGCCAGGGCGGTCGAGCAGATCGAAATCGATGCACGCTACGCGGGTTATCTCAACCGGCAGGAGGCTGACATTCGCGCGCTGCGCCGCGACGACTCGCTGATGTTGCCCGCGGACCTGGATTACACCACGGTGGGCAGTCTTTCGAACGAAATGCGCCAGGTGCTGGGGCGCACGCGCCCCGAAACCCTCGGCGCTGCCGCGCGCATGCCGGGCGTCACCCCGGCCGCGCTGGCGGCCTTGCTCCGGCATGTTAAGCGGCGCGATGCCGTCCCCCTTGCCGGCTGACCCGCGTGGAACGTTCCTAGACGCGGTTCCTGTTTCACGTGAAACAGAGCTGCGACTGGAACGCTTTGAGAGGCTCATTCTTGAGCGGAATCAGACCCTTAGCCTTATTTCACACGCAACCGAGCCGGATATCTGGGTTCGTCATTTCCTCGATTCCGCGCAGCTCGCGAAGCTGATTGCCGATCCGGAGGCGCCAATCGTCGATATCGGTACGGGCGCTGGATTTCCAGGCATGATCCTGGCGGTTCTCGGCCTGCCGAACATTCATCTGGTCGAGCACAATATCCAGAAGGTGGAGTTCCTTCGTCGTGTGGTCGCGGAACTCGATCTGCCTGTGACGATCCATCCGATGAAGAGCGAAGCGGTACGGCCGTTTCCGGTCGGCGTGCTGACCGCGCGGGCCCTGAAACCCCTCGATCAACTGATCGGGCTCGGCCACCGGCTGATCGGCCCGGGAACAGCCTGTTTGTTTCCGAAAGGGCGGCGCGCCGAAGAAGAGTTGCAGACGGCGCAGCGCCGCTGGCGTATGACTGTCGAGCGGTTTCCGAGCGTCACCGACCCGGACTCCACCATCTTCCGCCTGACAAACGTGATCGAGGCCACCTGATGCCGAAATATCGGATTTTTGCACTGGTGAACCAGAAAGGTGGGGTCGGCAAGACGACCACCGCAATCAATCTGGGCACGGCGCTGGCGGCGATGGGCCGCCGAACCCTGGTTATCGACCTCGATCCCCAGGGCAATGCCTCGACCGGTCTCGGCATCGATCGGGCGCAACGCCGCCAGGGATCGTACGAGATGCTGCTGGGCGGCCTGTCGTTGCACGAGGCCGCGGTGCCGACGGCAATTCCGCGTCTCTCGATCGTACCGTCGTCGGTGGACCTGGCCGGCGCGGAGATCGAACTGGTGAATGCAGAGCGGCGCGAACACCGCCTGACCGAAGCGCTTAAGGCGCATGATTTCGATCATGTGCTGATCGATTGCCCGCCGTCGCTCAATCTGTTGACCTTGAACGCGCTCGTCGCCGCGGATGCGTTGCTGGTGCCGTTGCAGACCGAATTCTACGCGCTGGAGGGCTTGAGCTATCTGGTGCAGACGGTCGACCGCGTGAAAAAGGGCCTCAATCCGCGCCTGGATCTGGCCGGCATCATCCTCACCATGTTCGACAAGCGCAACTCGCTCTCGGAGGCGGTGGCGCAGGATGTGCGCGGGCATTTCGGCGATCGCGTTTTCGAAACCGTGGTGCCGCGCAACGTGCGGGTTTCAGAAGCCCCCTCCCACGGCCTGCCGGTTCTGGTTTACGATCACCGCTGCGTCGGCGCCCAGGCCTATATTCAGTTGGGCGCCGAATTCCTGAAGCGATTTGACGGGGTGGCCGCGCGTGGCTGAAAACTCAAGCAAGAAGAAAGGGTTAGGCCGCGGCCTGTCCCATCTGTTCGGGGAAGCCGAGGCGGCATACCGGCCCGCCGGCGTCGAGGACGCGGGACCGGCGGCAGCACCGCCGGGCGGAACGAAGACGCTGCCGATCGAATATCTCCGGCCCGGCAAGTTTCAGCCGCGCCGGCATTTCGATCCGACCGCGCTGGAGGAGCTGGCAAGCTCGATCCGCCAGCACGGCCTGCTCCAGCCGATCCTGGTCAGGGCGATCCCCGGCGAGACGGATGCCTATGAGATCATCGCCGGCGAACGGCGTTGGCGGGCGGCGCAGACGGCAAATCTGCATGACGTCGCGGTCGTTATCCAATCGCTGACCGACACGCAGGCGCTCGAGATCGCGCTGGTCGAGAATTTGCAGCGCCAGGATCTGACGGCGCTGGAAGAGGCGGAGGGCTATCAGCGACTGATCGACGAGTTCGGGCATTCGCACGGTGCGCTTGGCGAACTGGTCGGCAAAAGCCGCAGCCATGTCGCCAATATGCTGCGTTTGCTGGCATTACCCTTGGGTGTCAAGGCGATGGTGCAGGACGGCGTACTTTCGGCCGGCCATGCCCGCGCGCTGCTGACCGCACCCGACCCCGAGGCGCTGGCGAAGACGGTGGCCACCGGCAACCTGTCGGTGCGCGAGACGGAGCGGTTGGCCAACCAGGCCAAGACCGCGCCCAGGGCGAAGGCCGCACCCCCAACCGGCACGTCCGGCCCCAAACACGCCGACCTCCTGGCGCTCGAACGTGACATGACCGAGCGTCTCGGCCTGCGCGTCACGATCGAGGCGCACGGCAACGCAGGTATGCTTGGCATCGCCTATAAATCCTTGGACCAGCTCGACTCGCTCCTTGAGAAGTTGTCCAGAGCAAAGTAGTGTATGAATAATCGGGAATACGAGGATGTCTGAATACAGATTATTCGGCATGGGCGAGTCTGGAAATGCCTATAAGGTCGCGCTGATGCTCAATCTTTGTAGGTTGGACTGGGTGCCGATATTCGTCGATTTCTTTAACGGAGAGGGTCGGACGGAGAAATTCCGCGACGAGCTCAATGAGCTCGGTGAAATTCCCGTTCTGGAGCATAAAGGCAGCAAGCTGACGCAGAGCGGCGTGATCTTGCATTATCTCGCCGAGCAAACCGGCCGATTTGGTCCGGCGAATGCGGAGGAAGCGCGCGAGATCTGGCGCTGGATCCTGTTCGACAATCACAAATTCACCAGCTATCTGGCGACCTTGCGTTTCATGTTCGGTTTGAACAAGAGCGGCGAAACTCCGGTGACCGAGTTTTTGCGCGGCCGCGTGCTGGGCGCCTTCGGTCTGGTAGAGAAGCATCTCGACGGCCGCGACTTCATGGTCGCCGGGCGTCCGACCATCGCCGACATCTCGATGGTCGGCTATCTCTATTATCCGGAGGAAACCGGAATCGATCGCGCGGCTTTCCCGCGGATCAAGGCCTGGACGGATCGGATCGCCGGTTTGCCGGGCTGGGCGCATCCCTACGATCTGATGCGGCGCGGGTTTCCCGGCGCATAGCGGGAGCGGCGCCGCACTCGTCTACAGTTATGCCGGTCAGTGACCCTGATCGGGCCCGCCGCCGTGGCGACCCCAGCCGTGATGCCCGAAATGCGGGGGCATCAGGCCGTCCACCGTCTGCTTCTGCTCGTCGGAAAGGCTGGCATAGAGCGGCTTGGCCGCGGCGATCACCTCCGACAGAGCAGCCGCGCCGTCGGTCATGGCCTTCTCGCGGTGTTCCATGCGGTCGATCGCGGTGAACGTTACGTCCTTTGTCGCACGCATCGCCTCGATTCTGGCGTCACGAGCCTTCGCCTGCTTACGCAGCACGTCGGCGAACGCGTTCCACTGCTTGGTCTGCGCATCGGTGATTTTGAGCGCGGCCTTGAGATAGGCCAGACGCGGCTCGATCCGTTCGCTCGGCAGCATGAAATGCCGTTCCTGGGGCGAGGCGGCGGCCGCGCCGGCATCGAGGGCCAGCGCCTGGTTGTCGAGGATGAGCGGGAACGCCAGCAGCGTTCCGCCGAGCGCCGTCACGAATGCTCCCGCCGCGACGGCGTTTTTGGAGAAACGTTTCATTGTCGTCCTTTCACCAACGGCCGGTCGCGGCGGAATTCCGCAAATCCTGTTGCCGTATTCGCTGGTGGCACGCCACGTGCTGCGGAATCCTGCGAACCTGTGCGCCGCTGCGAAGCAGCTCAGCGACGGGGCAGGGCGATCCGGACCGTGGTCCCTTGGCTTTCGACGCTGTCGATCGTCAGGCTGCCGTTGTGCAGGTTGCAAAATTCCTGGGCGATCGAGAGGCCGAGCCCGCTGCCCTGATGGCGGCGCGAAAGCGAGTTTTCCGCCTGAACGAAGGGATGCAGGACGCGCATCAGGTCTGCTTTCGAGATGCCGCACCCGGTATCGGCGACGGTGATCGTGGCGAAATCGTCGTCGAAGGACACCGATACGGAAATCCGGCCGCCGGGCGGCGTGAATTTTACCGCGTTGGACAGGACGTTGAGCAGCACCTGCTTCAATTTCAGGAAATCGCCCGGAATCTCGGGGCAGTCGGCCGGAATTTGCGCCGACAAGACAATGTTCCCGTCGCGCGCCATGCCGGAGACAAGCGACAGCGACTCTTGCACCAGATCCTGGAGCGCGATCGGTGCGAGGTTGAGGTCGAGCGAGCCTGTCTCGATCTTTGTCAGGTCCAGGATTGAGTTGATCAGCTCCAACAAATGCCGGCCGCTTGCGCTGACATCGCCAAGATACTCGGCATAGCCCGGGGTCCAGCCGGTGCGTGCGACGCCATGCGCGATAAGCTCGCTGAAGCCGATGATGGCATTGAGCTGGGTTCGCAGCTCATGGCTCATATTGGCGAGGAAATTGGTCTTGGCGCGGCTTCCGGCTTCCGCCTCGTCCTTGGCGCGCATCAACTCGGCCTGCGCGCGGTGACGCTCGCTGACGTCGCGGCTGATGATGATCCAGAGAGTCCGTCCATCCTCGAATTTCTGTACGGTTTCGACGCGGGCTTCGACCCAGAAGATACGCCCGCCGCGCCCGCCGGTTTCGTACTCCACCGGGACGCCGTCATCACGCTCGAGCGCACCCATGATCAGCGCCCGGCCGTCGCCGTTGATATCGTTGTGGTTCAGGATATCGATCGGTTGTCCGACCAGGGTTTCGGCGGAGCCGCCGAAAAACCGCACGAACGTGTCGTTGACATAGACGATCTTGGTTTCGGCGCCATCGGCGGAGGTCTCGAAAATGCCCATCGCATCGGAGGATCGCACGACAACCGACTGCAGCAGCGCAACCTGATCCTCGGCCTCCTTCTCGCGGGTGACGTCGCGCATCACGCCGGAGAAGATCACGGTGCCGTCGGCTTCCCGGCGTGGGATCATCGATTGACGGACCCAGCGAAGCGCGTCGTTCCCGTCGCGCACGGAATATTCGAAGGTGCAAATCTCCAGGGTCTGCGCCGATTGCTCCAGAACGGCGCCTATACGTGCATCGTCGTCGGCCGAGGCGCGCATGCGCGTATGCACCATCATCGGGTCGAAGCCGACTGATTCCGGTGGGAAGTTTAGCAGCCGCCGGATTCCGTCGCTGATCGGCGGAAAAACATAGCTGCCGTCTGGGTTGCGGCGAATTTCAACGAAAACGCCCTGCGCATCCGATTCCGCCGCGTCCAGCTGCCACCGCGCTTTCGCCAGCGCGTCCTCGGCTTCCCGTTCCTCGGTGATGTCACGGGAAAAGCGGCAAATTCCGCCATTCGCGGTCGTCTGCTCATCGACCAGGATAAGCCTACCGCCGACCTGCCGATATTCGTGCCCCCAGTTCTTGCCGAACTCGGCCAGACGTGTCTGGACTACCGCCTGAGGATCGGGGTTGTTGAAATTCGTTTCCAGAAATTCCCGCACTTCCGGCGTATCGACCGCCGCGCGCAGGATTTCCGCGTAGGTCAGCCCAGGCCTCAGGATCGCCGCGGCATAGCGGAATTCCTGTTCGAAACCCTCATCCCAATCGACGAGCCGTCCTTTGGCGTCGAACAACGCGAAGCTGTACGGATAGTCCCCAGACGCCATCAGGCATTAGATTTCATTGTCGGCTCCGATGGGAAAGCGAAGGCTCGATCGGAAACCGAAGGATTGCAAGAATTGTTATGAAAGTAAACGAAACGGTCGCCTGGACCGAGCCGCCCGGATCGCAATTCGCGAAACGCCAATTGGGTGATGACGGCGGATATTTGTGCTACCAAACTGCCTGTCCTCCGGGCGGCGACCGTGCCGCCCTTCAAGGCGCTGAACTCGGAGACATCTGATGATCGTGCTGACCGTCAACGGCAAACGCTACGAACTCGACATCGAGCCGGAAACCCCACTGCTGTGGGTGCTGCGCGACGAGATCGGGCTCACCGGAACGAAATATGGCTGCGGCATCGCCCAGTGCGGCGCCTGCACGGTCCATATCGACGATCAGCCGGTCCGGTCCTGCTCGCTGTCGGTTGCCGATGCGAACGGCACATCGGTGACGACCATCGAGGGGCTGTCGTCCGACGGTTCGCATCCGGTACAAAAGGCGTGGCTGGCGGAGGACGTCCCGCAGTGCGGCTATTGCCAGTCCGGGCAGATCATGGCGGCGGTCGCGCTCCTGAAGGCGATTCCCAAGCCGACCGACGCGCAGATCGACGAGACCATCACCAATATCTGCCGTTGCGGCACCTATCCGCGTCTGCGCGCCGCGATCCATCGCGCCGCCGAGACAATTTGAGGAGGCGGGACGATGGGACATATTGAGCCGAAACGGGCGGGCCTTAGCCGCCGCAACTTCATCGTTGCCACCCTGACCGCCGCCGGCGGCCTTGCTGTCGGTATCGCACTGCCCGGCGCGGCGGCGCCAGTCGCCGGATCGCCCTGGGATGACGGCGCCGACCAGCCGGGTGAAATCAACGCTTGGATCGTGATCGAGCCGGACGACAGCATCGTCATCCGCGTAGCCCAATCGGAGATGGGTGAGGGCGTCTTTACGTCGATGCCGATGATCGTGGCAGAGGAGCTGGCCTGCGACTGGACCAAGGTGCGGGCGGAATACGCCTCCGCGCACCGGAACATCGTCCAGAAGGGCGTCTATAAGAACATGTTGACCGGCGGGTCGAGCGCAGTCCGTGGCTCGCGCACCTATCTGCAACAGGCCGGCGCTAGCGCCAGGGCTCGGCTGGTCGAGGCCGCCGCCAAGCGCTGGGGCGTGTCGTCGTCCGAGTGCCAAGTGGCCGACAGCCGGATCACACACACGGCCTCAGGCCGCAGCCTGACCTATGGCGCGGTTGCCGGCGAGGCGGCCAAGATCGTGCTGGCCGCCGAACCGACGATCAAGACACCGGACCAATACACGCTTCTCGGCAAGCCGATGGCGCGGCTCGACACCGCGGTGAAAATCAATGGCGAGGCGATCTTCGGTATCGACGTGCGCTTGCCGGACATGCTGTATGCGGCGGTCGTGACTTGTCCGGTGCCGGGCGGCACGATGAAATCCTACGACGCAAAGGCGGTCCAGTCGCTGCGCGGGGTTCACAGCGTCGTTCCGCTACCCAACGGTGTCGCGGTGGTGGCCGACCGCTATTGGCGCGCCCAGCGGGCGGCGCTGGCCCTGCCGGTCGAATGGGATGCGGGCGCGGCCGCCGGATCCAACTCGGCGAAATTTGCCGAGGACTATCGCAATGCGCTGAAAACCGGGCCATTCCAGAACGCCAAGTCGACCGGCGACGTGGCCAAGGCGCTGACCCAGGGCGATGTCATCGAGGCGTTGTATGAGGTGCCCTATCTGGCGCACGCGACGATGGAACCGCTCAACTGCACGGTCCATCTCCGGCCGGACCGGCTCGATATCTGGATGGGGACGCAAGCCCCCGACATGACCGCAGGGCTGGGCGCCAAGGTGGCCGGCCTGAAGCCCGAGCAGGTCTTCGTCCATAACTGCTTCCTGGGTGGTGGTTTCGGCCGGCGCGCCGTCAATGACGAACTGGTCCAGGCACTGGCGGTCGCCAAGACCCTCGACCGTCCGGTCAAGCTCGTCTGGAGCCGCGAAGAGGATATGCGGCACGATCGCTATCGCCCTCAGGCCGCGATCGCCTTCAAGGCCGCGGTCGGGAAGGACGGGATGCCCATCGCCCTTCACGCCCAGACGGCGGTGGGTTCGATCATCCAGTCGCTGAAGCCGATGCTGGATCTGAGCGTCTTCATAAAGGGCCTTGAGCCGTTGGCGACCGAAGGGCTGGTGAACATGCCCTATGCCGTTTCCAACCTGAAGGTCGACGTGGTCCTGAAGAATACGCATGTGCCGGTGATGTTCTGGCGTTCGGTCGGCAGTTCGCAGAACGCGTTCGCGGTCGAAAGCTTCATCGACGAGCTGGCGCATAGATCCGGCCAGGATCCCTATCGATTTCGGCGCAAGCTGCTGGAAGGCAAGCCGGAGTTCGTGAAGGTGCTGGACGTGCTGGCCGAGAAGTCGAACTGGAGCCAGAAGATGCCGGCGGGCAAGGGCCGAGGCATCGCGATCCATGAATCCTTCGGCACCATCGTCGGCCAGGTGGTCGAGGTCGCGGTCGACGCCAAGGGCGTCGTCAAATGCGAGCGGGTGGTTGTGGTGGTGGATTGTGGGCACGTGGTCAACCCGCGCACCGTCGAAATGCAGATGGAAAGCGGCGTGATCTATGGCCTGACCGCAGCGCTCTACGACGAGATCACGGTCAAGGACGGCGCCATCGAACAGGGCAATTTCGACAGCTATCGGATGGTGAAGCTGGCCGATTCGCCGAAGATCGAAACCCATCTGGCGCTTTCCGGCGGCACGAAATGGGGCGGGATCGGCGAACCCGGTACACCGCCTGTCGCGCCCGCGCTGTGCAACGCGATCTTCGCCGCGACCGGGAAGCGTATCCGTGCCCTCCCGGTCAAGAACACCGACCTTCGCGGCCAAGCTTAACCGACCTTGTCCGAGCTTGCGCCAGCGGTTTCCGACGGCCCACACATGGCGGTCCTGGCTGCGGATGATGCGCTGGCGTCCGCCTTGCGCGAACAGCGGGTGCTGGCTGCCGACTGGCGGATTACAGCTCGGCGCATTTCCGACGCCGACCCCGTAGAGCCGGGTGCGCTGGTGATCGTTGATTTTGAAGATACCGAAACCCGGTCGCGGGCCGTCGAACGTATCAGGCGTGACGGGTTCGCTGGGCCGATCCTGGTGCTGGCCGACGCCGACGCCGTGGAATTCGATGCCGAAGCCATTCGGCGGCCGGTCAGGCTCGGTGCGCTACTGGCCCGCATGCAGTCTCACAGTGCGGCGCGCCAGCCGGACGGCCCCGCACGCATCGGCCCCTACGAGCTCAGCGCCGCAGACTGCGCGTTGCGCGAGGCGGAAACGGGGCGGCTCGTCCGCCTGACCGAGCTTGAGCTTAAGCTTCTCAGCTATTTGATCGATGCCGGCGGGGCGCTGGTCGATCGCGAGCAACTTTTAGAGCAGGTTTGGGGTTATCGTGCCGACGCCGATACGCATACGGTGGAGACGCATGTCTGGCGGCTGCGCCAGAAAGTCGAAACCGATGATCCGGCAACGCGCTTCGTCGTGACCGAAACCGGCGGCTATCGGCTCATACTGGCGAGCCAGGGCCAGCCGGAGTAAGCTCGCGCCGGCGCCCAGAACCGCCTCGAAAGGGACCGACGTCGCGTGGATCGCGGCTTTCTCCGGAGACGATGATGCGTGTTGTGATCCGCGTGCTGGCCGTGATCGGTCTGCTGTCCATTCTAGCGCTTGCCGGGCTGCTCTACGGCGCCTCGCGGGTCTATGTCGCGACCCATGCCCCGCCTCCGCCCATCAAAACGGGCACCGTGCTGACGCTGACGGTCGGAGGGCCGTTCATCGAGGAATCGCCGACACGCACCGGCGTGACCAGCCTGGTGACCGGGCGCTCCAAGAAACTGCGGGAGATCATTGGCGGCATCGACCACGCCGCCACTGACAGCAAGGTCAAGGGCCTGGTGCTGAAACTGGATGCCTCTGCCGGCATGGCCCAGACGCAGGAGCTGCGCGCGGCGATCAAGAGGTTCCGGGCGGGCGGCAAGTTCGTCTACGCCTTCGCCGACGATTACGGTGAGAGCGCCGCCGGGAACGGGCAATATTATCTGGCTGCCGCCTGCGACCAGATCTGGTTGCAGCCCATGGGGCAGGCCATGCTGACCGACGTGATGTTCGAAGCACCGTTCCTGAAGGACGCGTTCGGCAAGATGGATGTCGACCCCGAATTCGCCAAGCGCGCGGAATACAAGACCGCACCCGAAACCTATACCGAACGCGGCTTCACCCCTGCGGCGCGCGAGATGATGGAGGGGTTGGCCAATGACCTGACGCTCCAGCTCGTCACGGATGTGTCGGCCAGCCGCAACATGCCGGCGGACGAACTGCGCGCCGTGCTGAAACGCGGCCCGCTGACGACGGACGAGGCGCTGCAGGCCAAGCTGATCGACCATGTCGGTTATGCGGACGAGGTGATTGCCGCCGCGAAGAAGGCGGCGGGCACCCAAATCGATACTGTTTCCTTGCCCGATTACTACGACCGGACCGCGTCGGACGATACGTCCAAAGCCAATATCGCCCTCATCTATGAAGTGGGGGAGATCGAGCGGGTCGGTGGTCCGATCGATCCGGCGGCCGCGCCACGCGGCCGCGATCAGGGCAACGCGGTGATCCTGGGCTTCACCAAGGCGATCGAAAATCCCTCGATCAAGGCGATCGTCTTCCGGGTCGACAGCCCCGGCGGATCGGTCACCGGGTCGGAATCGCTTCGACGCATGGTCGTGCGCGCCAAGCAGGCCGGGAAGAAGGTGGTCGTATCGATGGGCGCGGTCGCAGCGTCGGGCGGCTATTGGATATCGGCCGACGCCGACAAGATCGTGGCCGAACCGGCGACGCTCACCGGCTCGATCGGCGTCTTCTCGGGCAAGTTCGCGATCGGCAAGGGACTGGGCGATTTGGGCATTACGACGGACCGGACAGCCGGTGGGCCGTTCGCCGGGATGGATTCGCCCTTCACGCCCTTCACGCCGGAGCAGCTTCAGCGACTGAATGCGACGATCGACGTGGTCTATGATGCCTTCGTCGCGCGCGTTGCGGAGGGCCGCAACATACCGTCGGGCACGGTCGCCAGCTCGGCTAAAGGTCGGGTCTGGTCCGGCCAGCAGGCGAAGCAACTGGGGCTCGTCGATTCCCTCGGCGGCCTGTCCGAGGCGATTGAGGTCGCACGCAACGCTGCCGGCATTCCTACGGATCAGCCGACCGTGATCCGCATCTATCCTGAACCCATGTCGCCGTTCCAGACGATTATGGCGGTGGTCCACGGCGATGCCGATGTCCAAGGCGACATCGGCCAGGCGTTTGGCGACCTGGGCGGGCCGGCGGGGGCAGCCGTGCGGGCGCTGTCGCCGTTGTTTCGCGACGCCGATGGCAGCATGGCCCGGATGCCGGATCTGCTCCCGGTCCGTTGATGGGGCGTGAATCGGGGAATCTCCTGGCCAACCTGCCGGAATCCGCGGCCGGTGAGCAGTTCTCCGATCTGCTGACGCTGCCGGGACTCCGGATCGAGCGTATCGTTTCGACCGGTCAGGCGAGCCCGCCCGCCTTCTGGTACGACCAGGGCTGGACAGAATGGGTTCTATTGCTCAGCGGTGCTGCGGCGGTCGCGTTCGAAGGCGAAAGCGAGCCGAGACAGCTCCTTCCCGGAACTTACCTCCACATCCCGCCGGGCCGCCGCCACCGGGTGGCCTGGACCAGCCCGGACGAACCGACCGTTTGGCTCGCAGTGCATGCTGGGGAAATGGGACGCTAGCTAGCCAACTGGCCCGCACCAACCGGGCAGATAGTTCGCGTCCTCGCTCTTGGCGAGGGCCAGAGCCAGAGTGACCGCTTTTCCGAAATCGTCCTCCACCGCCTTGCGCTTGATTCGGTTGCGAAGGAAATCCGCCCAGATGAATTCGCTGAAGGGGGTCGTGTCCTTGGCGTAACCTCCGGCACGCCGGAGTTCGCCCGCCAGGCTGCGGAACGGATCGTCGACCAGGGCGGAGATTGTGGACGGTATATCCCTGAAGTCACGGCGCACGCCGCCGTCATCATAAGGGTGGCACCAACCCTTGCAATCCATCACCACCCAGAACGAGGCCTTCGACAGGGTGGAGAGATCGGCGATGGTGTTGGTGAGGACCCGGTCCTGGCCCTCTTCGTGGAGCGCGCGGACCAGATGATGGTGATCGGTCACATAAAGCCGGCCCTTGGGACCCAGCACGACCGGAATCATGTGGCTTCCCAGGAAAGCGGATTCCTTGTCCTCCGGCTTGCTGCGCCAGGATGCGCGTTTCTCCGAGACTTCGCGAAAGCCGATTGTTATCTGGGTCGGGCGAAGATCCGCGATCGCAACCGGTGTCAGGGTCGGCTCGCGGAGACTCATGCCCGCAATTAACCGCCGAGTGCGACGGCCGCCGGTTCGATCCCCAGGGCAGCGCAGGCCGCCGCGGCGATCTGGGCGGCATTAAGGCCCGCCTGATCGTACTGCTTGGCCGGCGCGTCGTGGTCGATGAAGATATCCGGCAGGACCAGCGTCCGAATCTTCAGGCCACGATCGAGCAGGCCGGCTCCGGCGAAATCATGCAGCACGAAGGCGCCGAAGCCGCCGACCGAGCCTTCCTCGATCGTGATCAACACCTCGTGGCTCCGCGCCAGACGGCGCAGCAGGTCTGTGTCCAGTGGCTTGGCGAAACGTGCATCGGCAACCGTCGTCGACAGGCCGCGTGCGGCGAGCATATCGGCCGCCTTCAGGCTTTCTTGCAGGCGGGTGCCGAGGCTGACCAGTGCGACCTTCGTGCCTTCGCGAACGATTCGTCCCTTGCCGATTTCCATGGGAATGCCGCGTTCGGGCAGTTGGATGCCTGTGCCTTCGCCGCGCGGATAGCGCACCGCCGAGGGGCGGTCGTCGATCTGCGCCGCGGTCGCGATCATGTGCTTCAGCTCCGCCTCGTCAGACGGCGCCATGATCACGAAGCCCGGCAGGCAGCCGAGATAGGCAAGGTCGAACGATCCGGCGTGCGTCGCACCGTCGGCGCCCACCAGACCCGCCCGGTCGATCGCGAAGCGTACCGGCAGCGATTGGATCGCGACGTCGTGCACCACCTGGTCGTAGGCGCGCTGCAGGAAGGTCGAATAGATCGTGGCGAAGGGCTTCAGCCCCTCGCTG
>DATJHU010000070.1:0-50438 GCA_035493715.1 Alphaproteobacteria bacterium
CGTGAAGGCGCTGGCGTTCGAGCCGGCGGCAACGCTCGGTCTGCAGGATCGCGGGCTGCTGCGGGAAGGCTATAAGGCCGATCTCAACGTGATCGACTACGACCGCCTGGCACTCCACGCACCCACGGTGCGGTACGACCTGCCCGCGGGTGGGCGCAGGCTGGACCAGGAAGCTTCGGGATTTGCTGCGACGATCGTTTCAGGAACCGTGATCCGCCGCAACGACCAGCCGACCGGGCAGCTGCCCGGGCGACTGGTTCGGGGCTGTCAGGCGGCGCCGGCGGCCTGACGCTTACTGCTTGTTGTACTTGTCGACGACTGTATAGGTCAGTTCCTTGCGGCCGTGTTCTGCCAGGTAATGCGCCGTCAGCGGCGGGCGCTCGGGCATGTCCTCGACGCATTCATAGACGCGGAAATAATGGGTGTCGTAGATCACCCACTTGCCGTCGATCTTCGTGTATTTGTCGGTGTAGATCGACGAGCCGGTGGTCTTGACCTTGCGGCGGAAGTCCATCGCGATATCCTGGAGGTACCATTTGCCGGTCGCCTCGGTCTCGCTCAGGATTTCGATCTCGGGATGGTGGCCGTGATGCATGCCGACGAATTCCGCGTTGAAGGAGTTCGCCACCATTTCGATATATTCGTCGCGGTCGTGGAACTCGATCGAATAGGTCCCGCCGATCAGCTTGGCATGCACCTTGGGATGCAGCAGCGTCTTCAGCTCTTCCAGGTTGGCCATGTCGATGCAGCGGAAATAGGCGTGTTTCACCTTCTTCACCGCCTCGGTGTCCTTCAGTATCTGGATATCGCGCTTCAGCTCAGCCAATTCGCCGTCGGTCATCGTTTCCTCCGTTTGTGATCGCTCGCCGGGTCAGCCGCCCAGCGTTTTCAGGAATTCCATCGACTTCGCGGCCGCCGTCGCACCAGAAGCGTCGCCGGTCAAAGATTGCATGTTTGCCGGCCCCCAATAGGCCTTCATCGCGACGAATTTGCCGTCGTCGTCGAACGTCATCGCGTCCAGCGTCTCCAGCCGGAACGGCGGGTTGGCGTTCGCGCATGTCGCAATCGCTGCGCAGGCGGCATGCCGGCCGGAGACGCGGACATTGCCCTCCGGCACGAAATCGTAACCGCCGCCGACATAGGCAAAGCCGCTCTCATAGAATTTGCGGATCGCGGCGATGCCCTCGACCCGAGCGCCGTCGATCGGGTCCTCGACCACGGCATCGTCGGCAAACAGCGAGATGATCGCATCGACATCGGCATTTGCGAAGCTGGCGAAATATTTCAGCACCGCGTCGCGCATATGCTCGGGCGTGGGTGTCATCAGCCGGACGCCTTCACCTTATGAAGGGGAATGGCGACAATGGGCTTGGCCTGCGGCCGGTCGGCCTCGACGGCGGTCAGCGGCGCACATTCCCGCAGCGTGTCCAGGCTGCGCTTCGCCAGCGCCTGGTATTGCCGCGTGCCGTTGGCCTTCCAGCCGATTTCCTTGTCCTGCAGCTCGCGCACGATCTTGGCCGGCACGCCGGCGACCAGCGTGCGCGGCGGCACGACCATGCCGGCGCGCACGAAGCTCATCGCGCCGACGAAGCTGTCCTGCCCGATCTCCGCCCCGTCCATGACGACGGCATTCATGCCGATCAGCGCGCCGCGCCCCACGACGCAGCCATGCAGCACAGCCCCATGGCCGACATGGCCGTCTTCCTCGATCACCGCGTCCTGGCCGGGGAAGGAGTGCGCGACGCAATTATCCTGGATATTCGATCCGTCCTTCAGGATGATCCGCCCGAAATCGCCGCGCAGCGAGGCGCCAGGGCCGACATAGCAGCCGGCCCCGATAATCACGTCGCCGATCAGAACCGCGGTCGGATGAACGAACGCGGTCGGATCGACCACCGGGATCATGTTTTCGAAGCGATAGAACGGCACCCGGGGCTCCTTAGGCGGACATGAACTCGCCGCCATTGACGTTCAGCAGCGCGCCCGTGACGACGTTGGAATAGTCGGACAGGAAGAACACCACCGACTTGGCGCAATCGTCGTCGGTCGGAATCTCGCCCAGCGGAATCTGGCTGATGACGCCGTCCTTGATCGTTTGCAGCGGCGTGTTGCTCTGCTCGGCGAAGCGGTTCAGCGCCCCCTCGACCGGCACGCCCCACATCCAACCCATCAGCGTGCTGTTGACGCGAATCTTGTACTTTCCGAGCTCAAACGCGAGCTGGCGCGTCGCCATTTCGAGCGCCGATTTCGGAATCGCATAGGCGCCTTCGCCGGGGCGAGGCTTGCGGGTTTCCATGGTCGACACGTTCACGATCGAACCGCCGCCCTGCTTCTTCATGTGCGGCAGCACGGCTTTCGCCATCCGCAAGGCACCGAAGCAGGTGACATCCATGGCGTTAGCCCAGGTATCCAGCTCGATATCCTCGAAGGCACCCGGCGCATACTGATAGGCGCTGTTGACCAGGCCGTCGACGCGGCCCCAAGCCTTCACGGCGGCATCGACCAGCGCATTGCACTGATCAACGTTCTTCACATCCAGAGATGAGGAGACGACCTGGCCGCCCTTGGCCTTCACTTCCTCGGTCAACTCGCTCAGAAACGTCGTGTTGCGGCAGCCGATGGCGACCTTTGCCCCCTCGGCGACGCACAGCAGCGTCAGCTTGCGGCCCAGGCCCGGCCCGACACCGGCAATCACGACAACCTTGTCTTTCAACAGCATAATTCTTCCCTCTGATTCAAATAGGTCGTCATTGCGAGCGAAGCGAAGCAATCCAGAGCCTCTCGCCCAACAGCATCCGGGTGGCCCCGGATTGCCGCGTCGCGGAGCCTGTCCTCGGGCTGGCCAGCTGCCAGACCCGTGGGCTCCTCGCAATGACGGCGTTGAAATTCACCGCACAATAGCCGGATGTGGAACGCGCGGGTCGCCCAGGAACGGACGGTGCGAGATCGGGCGCTTGCCGCCCTCGTCGCTGAGGCCGTAACGGTCGACCGCGATTTCCGCGCCGATCACCGTCTGCCCGGTAAGTTCCATGATGTTCGGGTCGTCATACATGGATGCGATCACGTGCCCGGTATATTCCGGCGTCTCCGCCATCTCGGCCAGTTTTCCGTAGATGTCCGGATGCTCGGCGATCGCCTTCTTCGACCGCTCGGTCATCAGCATGCCCATCCAGATCGAAAGCGCGGCGACATTGTGATCCTTAAGGTCGACCGCCATGTCGGCGGCAAACTTGTCCACGCCCGCCTTCTGCGCACCGTAGGCCGCGCCATGCATGTAGCAGACCGAGCCGAAGGAAGAGGTGAAGACGATTAGCCCCTTCTTCTGCTTCA
Source organism: Alphaproteobacteria bacterium (assembly GCA_035493715.1). Classification (GTDB taxonomy): domain Bacteria; phylum Pseudomonadota; class Alphaproteobacteria; order BOG-932; family Roseiterribacteraceae; genus BOG-932. Next base: position 3,331 of record DATJHU010000070.1, read on the forward strand.
CCATCATCGGCGCGGCATAATAGCTGGCGACGTACTGGCTGCGCAGGCCGACGTCGAGGATCTTCACCAGGTCCAGTGTCTTCTCCCAGAAGCCGCCCGGCAGGATCAGCTGATCGTCGATATAGGCGACGTTGTTGACCAGTATGTCGAGCCGGCCTTGCTCCTGCTCGACCTGCTCGAACAGCGCCTTGACCTGATAGTCGTTCGCGTGGTCGACCTGCACCGCGATGCCCTTGCCGCCGGCCCTGGTCACCTCAGCAGCGGTTTCACCGATGGTACCCGGCAACGGCGCCTCGCCCTCTTTCAGCGTGCGGCCGGTGACATAGACCGTGTAGCCGTGCGCGCCCAGCGCGATGGCGATTCCGCGTCCAGCCCCGCGGCTGGCGCCGGTGACGACGGCAACTCTCTTATCGGCCATTTGCGTTTTTCCTTCCCCGTTAAGCGGCGTTTGTTCGCAACGCCCGCTTCAAAATCTTGCCATTCGCGTTACGTGGCAGCGGTTGGTCTACGAACGTCACAAAGTCCGGTACCTTATAGTCCGACAAGCGCGCCCGGCAAAAGGCTTTGATGTCGTCGGCGCTCAAGCGCCCGTCCTTGACCAGCACGAAGGCGTGGGTCTTCTCGCCCAGCACGGGATCGGGCTCGGCCACGACCGCGGCCTCGCCAACCTGCGGATGGTGGGACAGCACGTCCTCGACCTCCGCCGAATAGACCTTGTAGCCGGCACGGTTGATCATGTCCTTCTTGCGATCGAGGACCTTGATATAGCCATCGTCCGTCATGCAGCCGATATCGCCGGAATGCCAATAGCCGGCGGTGAAGTTGGCCGCAGTCGCCGTAGGGTTGTTCCAATAACCGGCGCCGACATGGCCGCCGGTGATCCAGATCTCGCCGGTCTCGCCCCGCGGCACCTCGACCCCATCGTCATCGACGATCTTGATGTCGCAACACGGCACGGGCTTGCCCACAGTGTCGATCCGCGCCTCGCTCTCGCCGAGCGGCGTGATCGTGGAGGGCGACGTGGTTTCCGTCGATCCGTAGCAATTGAAGAGCTGCAGGTTCGGCAGCTTCTCCGCCAGCTTGCGCACCGTCGCGATCGGCATCGGCGAGCCGCCGTAACCGCCGCAGCGCCAGGCCGACAGGTCGTATTCGTCGAACGAGGCCTGCAGCAGGCAGAGATTGTACATCGCCGGGACCATCAGCGTGTAGGTCGCCTTTTCCTTGGCCGCCAGGGCCAGGAAATCGGCTGCCTTGAACACCGCTTGGAAGATGGTCGCGCCCTTCGACTTGACCATCGACAGCATGATGGCGACCAGACCGGTCACATGCGTCGCCGGCACCGCCATCAACGCCCGGTCATCGGCGTTGAGGCCGAGACAGAACTCGTAATGCAGCGCCGACATCGCCATCGACATCTGCGTCAGCATCGCGCCCTTGGGCTTGCCGGTGGTGCCGGACGTATAGAGGATGACTGCGACCGCTTCCTGATCGAACTCCGGCGTCGCAACCGGCGCAGCAGGCTTGAGCAGCGCGTCGAAATTTTCGGCATCCGCAACCACCTCGCCGACGGCAAATTTATGCGTCAGCGTCGGGACAGCGGCAGCATCGGGTATACGGTCGGCCAGGCTGCTTTCGAAAAACAGCACCTTGGCGCCGCTGTCCTGCACGTTGAAGGCGATCTCCGGCATCTGCTCGCGCGTATTGAGCGGCACCATCGCCGCCCCGGCACGCATCGCACCGAAGAAGGCGAAGGCGAACTCCGCCCTGTTACCGAGCAGCAAGGCAATCCGGTCCCCCGGCACAACGCCGCGCGCGATCAGCCCGGCCGCAACCGAATCCACGATCTTGTCGAACTGGGCATAGGTGAAGCGCCGGTCGCCGTCGATCAGCGCCTCCGCGTCCGGCTTGGCGGCGACGGCGGCACGCAGGATGGCATCGACACCCTTTGGCCGGTCGGCGAAACAACGGGCAACACGGTCCCCGTAATGCGCCTCGTAACGCATCGCCGGAGCATTGGGCCAAGTGCTCATCGCTCAGCCCTCGCGGGTCGGATCGCCGTGCACGGCGGCATAGGGCGTCAGGTAACGCGCAGCCTGGCCGCCCATCGCCTTGATGCGCGCGATCTCGCCTTTGGCGACGCCGCGCAGATGGACCTCGTCGGGTCCGTCACCCAACTGCAGTGAGCGGCCCCATGTCCAGAAATTGGCCAGCGGCGTGTCGGGTGTCAGGCCCGCAGCGCCGAAAACCTGGATCGCGCGGTTCATGATGTTCACCTGCATGCGCGGCACGACGATCTTGATCATCGAAACCTCGTTGCGCGCGGCCTTGTTGCCGTGATTGTCGATGATCCAGGCGGTGCGCAGCACCAGCAACCTGGCCTGCTCGATTTCGATGCGACTCAGGGCAATCCAGTCCTGGATGGTCTGGCGGTCGGCCAGCGGCTTGCCGAAGGCGATGCGGCCCAAGGCACGCTCGGTCATCAGTTCGACCGCCAGCTCGCATTGTCCGATGAAGCGCATGCAATGGTGGATGCGCCCGGGCCCCAGCCGAGCCTGGGCCAACGCGAAGCCCGACCCTTCCTCGGCCAGCAGGTTGGTCGCCGGCACCCGCACATTCTTGAAGTGAAGCTCGCAGTGTCCCTCGATCTCATCGAGGTTCATGAAGGGGATGTTGCGCACGATGGTGAGCCCCGGTGCATCCATCGGTACGAGGATCATCGATTGCCGCGAATGCGCTGGATTGTCCGGGTTGGTGATGCCCATGACGATCGCGACCTTGCAGTTCGGATGGGTGGCGCCGGTGATGAACCATTTGCGTCCGTTGATCACATATTCGTCGCCCTGGCGCTCGATGCGGGTCGCGATATTGGTCGCGTCCGACGAGGCGACGTCCGGCTCGGTCATCGCGAAACAAGAGCGGATTTCGCCGCGGAACAGCGGGTTCAGCCACGTCTCGCGCTGCTCCGGCGTCGCCGCGATGTTGATCAGTTCCATGTTGCCGGTGTCGGGCGGACCGCAATTGAAGACTTCCGGCGCCCAGAACAAGCGCCCCATGATCTCGGCCAGCGGGGCATATTCCAGGTTGGACAGTCCCTGCCCTTCCACGCCTTCCGGCAGATGCGGCAGGAACAGATTCCACAGGCCGGCGGCCTTGGCCTTGGCCTTCAGCGGTTCCAGTACGTCCAGCGGATAGGTGCCGGTCTCATATTGCTTATGCCAGGGGATGTTGGCCGGGATGACATGCTCGTCCATGAATGCGAGCATCTTCTGGCGCAGCGCCTCGACCTTCGGCGAGTAAGCGAAATCCATTGACCTTTGCCCCTGTCCAATCGCCCGATTCAGAGATTTTCCCGCCGGGATTTCTGAATTGAGGCATACATTTTCGAAAATTTCGTCGATGTCCGTCGAAATCTTCGCTGTAATTTTGCGCCCGACCCATTATGGTCCTGGCCAAGCACGAGACTGAGCGCGTGAGCCAGGGAGACGAAAAGTGAGCGAGCAGGGGAACGATCTATCAGCCCTTTTGCGCCGTATCCAGCGGTTGGAAGACATCGAAGCCATTCGCAAGCTGAAGGCGCGGTATCTGAACGCCTGCGACGACCAGGATCCGGCGGCGGTGCGGGCAACATTCGCGCCCGACGGCCAATGCCCGGTGATCGTCGGACACCTCGGCGTCTTCGATACGGCCGACGGTTTCTGCGAGATGTATACGGCCCAGGCTTGCCATCCCTGGGTGTTGGACAAGCACCAGGCGGGCAACGGCGAGATCGACATCATCGACGACACCCACGCCAAGGGTCTGTGGTGCCTGGATTACCGCAAGATCGACACAAAGGATGAGACGATCACCTTCGTGTCGCTGCAATATCACGACGATTACGAGAAGATCGACGGCGCGTGGAAGATCCGCAAGACCCGCAGCGAGTTCCGGACCGGGTTCTTCGCGACCTACAAGACCGGCACCCTGCAGGCGCTGGTCGCCGGAAAATCGGTGGCCGACGCGCCCCTCAACAAGATTTGACAAGCAAGATTTGATTTCTGTTTCCAAAGGAAGAAGAGAGAATGACTGACAAGCTTTTCCCCGAGGGCGCGGCCCTGATCGTCGGCGGTTCGGGCGGCATCGGCCGCTTCGTCTGCACTGAATTCGCCAATGCGGGTTCGGACGTCGCGATCACCTATCACAACAACCAGGGCCCGGCTGAAGAGGCCGCGGAGAAGATCCGCGCCACCGGCCGCAAGGCGACGACGCACAAGCTGTCGACCAGCGACGCCGACCAGGTCGCGCAGGTCGTCCAGGACGTGGCCAAGGCACACGGCCGCATCCACACGGTCGTCTATGGCGCGGCGCCGCTGACCGAGCAGCTCTATATCTCCGAATACACGCTGGAGCGCTGGCAGAAGTCGATCGACCAGGAGGTCAACGGCTTCTTCCGCGTCGTCCACGCCACCCTGCCGGTCATGAAGGCGTCGGGCGGCGGTTCCTATGTGCATCTGGGTTCGGCCGGCGACAGCTGGTGGCCGGATCGCGACGGCCTGTCGGTCATTCCGAAGGCGGCCAATGAGGCGCTGATCCAGGGCCTCGCCAAGGAAGAGGGCAAGCACAATATCCGCGCCAACACCGTTCTTGTCGGCGTGATCAAGGCCGGCATGTTCCTGGAACTGACAAAGCAGGGCGTGTTCGACCAGAAATGGATCGACGAGACCCACAAGCTGCTGGCGCTGAAGCGCTGGGGCGAGCCGGAAGAGATCGGCTATGCGGCGGTGTTCCTGGCCTCCAACCGCGCCCTCTACGTCACCGGCCAGAAGATCTCGGTCTCCGGCGGCTTCGGCGTCTGATCGTGGCGGCTGCGGACCAGGCCGAACGGCTGCAGGCCATGCTCGACAAGCATGAGCTGCGCGAGTTGGGGGAAATGTACTGCCGGGGTATCGACCGGCAGGATTTCGCGCTGGTCCGCACCCTCTATCACGACGACGCGATCGACGATCACGGCGACATGTTCAAGGGCGGGCCGGACGACTACGTCGCCTGGCTGCCCACGATCATGGCGATGTGGGACGCGACCGTGCATTCGATCTCCAACGCCGTCTATGCGGTGGACGGGGACAAGGCGAACGGCGAGCTGTACGTCGTCGCCTATCACCGCACCCACGCTCCCGATGCGCAAGAGATCGTCGTCGGCGGTCGCTATCTGGACCGCTACGAGAAGCGTGGCGGCGTGTGGAAATTCAGCCACCGCTCACTGACGCTGGATTGGTGCAATGTCCGCGACGTGCGCCAGGAAGATTACGACACCTTCGCCGCCGGCGCCGTGCGCGGCCGGCATGATGCCGACGATCCGTCCTATGCGGAGCTGCCGCTGATGGGGCGGGTCGGGAAGTAGACCTTACCCATCCACCGCGCGATCAGACGATCGGGGCGGCCAGTCCCTTAATCCGGCAAGATCGACGGGGCGGAGCATGAAAAGCGCTCCGTACCATTTCGCCAGATCGAGCGGCAGATCGCGGTCGCCCTCGGCGATATCGTCGAATGCATCCATGAAATTGCGCACCAGCTCGCGTACCCGCTCCAGTGACGACGGCGACAGCTTGCCAAAGACGAACAGCCAATCCCGCGCCTCGACGTCGAACGTAGTGAAGAAATCCTTGATCATGGATTCGTACGCCAACCTGGCCAGCGGGCCGCCGTTCTGTACCTTGAAGTTGCGGCCGACCAGGACGCGGATGCGGTTGTACGGGAAAAGCCGGATCAGCCCCAACCGGTCCAACGTCGTCAGATAGCCGTTGATCTCCGCGTCGGACAGGTTGAAGTCGCGCTGCACCGTCGCCGGGGACAATCCACGCACTAGCAGATAGAAAACGCCCGCGAGCAAGCCGTCGCTGACCAGGATCTGCTCCATTTCGAGCGACAGGGCGCCCTGCTCTATTGCCTCCTGCGAGATTGCCAGCAGGTCGCTCAAGCGCGCATCGACCACGTGGCAAATATCTTCCAGGATTTCGACAGTCAGGCTGTGGCCGGTCAGATAACGTTTGATCGTCGTTTCGCTGACGCCCAGCCTTTCGGCGACATCGTGATAGAGCAGGCCCTTCGCCTTAAGCAGGCTTTTGAGCGCGCGGAGCAGCGCAGGGATTTCCGAATGATCCTGCTTGAGCGATCGACTCACCCGCGTCCTCCCTCTCGTCGTCGGCTTATTGCTTTAGATTATCCCACCCATAACCCCGGCGCTGCGCAATGGCGTGGAGACGGGTTGGCCGACCCCGTCGTGATGCTGCGAGTATCATATTTCGCTACCATGCGCTGAGATTAAGTTGTGGGAAGGATCGCGATTGATCCTGGCAAATGCGATGCGCACAATCCCGCCGGCTGCAGAAGACGGCCTTATAAAGCTATTGGGGAGGGGACTATGACCGCGCGCATCGCCAAGACTCTATTCACGTGCAGCTGTCTCGCCGGAACCCTATCCGTCGCGCCGGCTTTCGCACAGCAATCTGCCCAGCCGGCGGCGTCCGGCACGGGACTGGAAGAGATCGTCGTTACCGCGCGCAGGCGCGAGGAAAGGCTGCAAACGGTTCCGGTGGCGGTCACGGCATTCACCGCGGTGCAAATTCAGAACAAGAACATCGAGTCCTCATCGGACTTGCAGCACCATGTGCCATCCCTGATGAGCAGCCAGCAGTCGCGCGACGAGCAGGTGTTCTATCTGCGCGGCCAGGGGCCGAACGGCGGTTCGGGCGGGTCGCCCGGCGTCATCGCCTATTTCGCCGAAGTACCATTCACCGGCTCTGGCCCGGGCATCTATTTCGACCTAGACAATCTGCAGGTGCTGCGCGGCCCGCAGGGCACGCTGTTCGGCCAGAACACCACGGGCGGCGCCGTCCTGTTCGAGCCCAAGCACCCGACCAATAATTTCGAGGGCTATGTCCAGATGACCCTGGGCAACTACAACAGGCAAGGCGTCCAAGCGGTCGTCAACATTCCGATCATCGACGACAAGCTGATGGTCCGCATTGCCGGCGACAAGGAAGTGCGCGACGGCTACACCTACGATATCGGAACGCACCAGGATCTGGATAATCGGGACTATTGGTCGGGACGCGTCGGCGTGACATGGCGGCCGACCGAGGATTTCGAAAACTATCTCGTCTACGACAGCCTCTACTCGCACACGAACGGCACCGGACTGGTCATGACTGCCGTGAATCCACATGCCATCGGCGTGGTGGCCGGCAACCCGTTTTTTGAAGGCTCATTCGCACGCACTTTCGGCCTTGCAACTGCCGAGGCGGCCCTGGCCGCTGCACAGGCGCTCGGCCCGAGAAAGGTCGACACCGACATCTCCGGCCTGGATAAGACTTATAGTTGGGGCATTACCGACATCGCCCGTTGGGACGCCACCGACAACCTCGTCGTCAAGAATATTTTCGCCTATCGCGAGGTCAAGAACCTGCTGCGCAGTGATTTCGACGGGACGCCCTACCTTCAAGGCGGATATGACACGCCGGACGGCTGGGAGATCAACAATGCCCAGTATACAGACGAACTCCAGTTTCAGGGTAAAGCGCTCGACGACAAATTGAGCTTGATCGGCGGCGCGTTTTTCGAGTTCCTGCATCCTGCGGGCTATACCGTGGCGCGGATTCCCACGACCACGTCCCTTGCGCCCGGTTTGAACGTCCCAGTCGCGGTTTACGGCAATGCCTATGGCCAGAACGCACTAGGCCCGGAGGGCGAAACGACCAGGACGGAAGCCCTGTTCCTACAGGGAGTCTATGATTTCTCAGGCGTTTCACCCGATCTTGAAGGGCTCAAGCTGACGGCTGGCGCCCGATACACCTGGGATTATCGCAGCAACAGCAACTTCTCGACGATCGTACTGGACCTGTCATCGATCGGCGCCGGAAAGCTCACCTTACCTTGCGGTGCGGCCAGCGGCCTTGCCTGTACCTATGCCAACCACACATTCCAGGCGCCGACCTGGACCGTCGGGCTCGATTATCAGGTCGACCCCGATACGCTGCTCTATGCAAAAGGCAGCCGCGGTTTCAAAGCGGGCGGCTTCAATGGGGCGGGCGGCGTGCTGTTCCCGAACAAGTATGAGTCCGAGTATGTGACCGACGTCGAGGTCGGCGTGAAGGCCGACTGGAACCTGTGGGGCATCAAAGGCCGAACCAACCTCGACGGGTTCCACGACGACTATCGCAATGCCCAGCGCGCGATCGGCGTTCAGTTCGAACTCGTACCGAATAACCCCTCGACAACCACCTCGACGACGGTCATCGCCAACGGTGACGCCGAGATTCAGGGCATCGAACTCGAAAGCACCATACTTCCTTTCAACGGATTGGAGCTGACGGCCTCTTGGTCCTATGTCGATGCGAAATATACGAAGTTCATTATTCCGACCGTCGGCGACAGGACGGACCTGCCCTATCCGTTCGTGCCGAAAAACAAGTTCGGCTTCACGGCGGACTACACCTTGCCCTTCGTGCCGGAGGACATGGGTAACGTCCACTTCATCGCAAACTATGTCCATACCGGCCGAATCCAGTACTCGACCGACCAGGTCGAGCCGTTCGGCGACGAGCCGGGATATGGGTTGCTCGATCTTCGCATCAACTGGAACGACGTCGCCGGGCAACCGATCGACGCTGCATTCTTCATGACGAACGTGACGGACAATCTGTATTCGATCGGCAAATTCGGCATCTACTCGACTGAAGGCTTCGTCAGCCAGCTCTACGGCGAGCCGCAAATGTGGGGCTTCAGCGTGAAGTACCGCTTCGGCGGCGCGGAAGAGCCCGAGACCGCTCCGGCCGCTTACGTGCCGCCGCCAGTGGCTGCTCCGGCTCCGGCGCCCAAGTCCTACCTGGTGTTCTTCGACTTCAACAAGTCGGACCTGACGCCTCAGGCGACGCAGATCGTCGACACCGCGGCCAAGAACGCTTCGGCAGGCAAGGTCACGCAGCTGACTGTCACCGGCCACACGGATACCGTCGGTTCCGACGCCTACAACATGCGTCTCAGCCGCCGCCGTGCGGAGTCGGTCGCGGCCCAGCTCGAGAAGGACGGCGTCGCGGCGTCGGAAATCTCGATCGTGGCCAAGGGCAAGCGGGGCCTGCTGGTTCCGACCGCGGACGGTGTGCGCGAGCCGCAGAACCGGCGCGTGCAGATCGTCTTCGACGGCGGGGCGAGTTCGTAGCAGAGCGTAGGGTGGGTTCGCCAAAGGCGTAACCCACCCTACGAAAACTTGCTCAAGCCGGCATCAGCCACTCGCCGTTCTTGACGAAGAACTTTTCCATCATCGCCGGGCCGAAACGCTCCAGCCGCCCGGCGAAGAAACCCATCGGGTCCTTGCCGCCCTCCATGTGCGGGAAGTCGCTGGCATAGCAATAGACGTCTTCCAGGCCGTAGCGGTCGATATACACATCGACCTTCTCGAAATCGAAGGCCGTCACCCGCACGTTGCGGCGGATGAATTCCGACGGTTTCATCGACAGCGGCACGGTCTTCGTCTTGGAGAACAGCTGGTTGTGCGCACACCACATGTCGAGCTGGTCGGCCAAGGGACCGATCCAGAATGCGCCGACCTCGATCACACCAAAACGTAATGTCGGGTGCCGGTCGAACACGCCGCCGACCACCATCGTCGCCAGGAAATTCTGCGTCGGCAGGTGGATGATCGACAGGTTCCAGGGGCTTAGATTGACCTCGCCGGTCGTCTTGTACCCCTCGAATGCCGGGGCATCGCCCCAGGCGTCGGTCTTCAGGAACCCGCCCTCGCTGCCGATATGCAGGCAGGCGGTGGCATCGCGGTCCGTGATCAGCTGCCAGAACGGGTCGAGATCGGTGTGCGCCGGGGACCGCCCGCCGGGCAGCACGGCGCTCATGATCAGGATCGCGCGGATGCCGCTGTCCAACAGGTGGCGCGTATTGGCGACCAGGTCTTCTACGCTGTCGCCATAGACCACCGGCACCGGCCGGATGCGATCGGACACTTTCGCCGCGCGGATCGCCCAATTGTTGTTGGCCTCGAACAGTGCCCGGCCATACGCTTTCCGGTCGCCTTTGTACTGGGGCATGAAACCGTATTCCGGCGGGAAGTTGAACAGCATCGATCCGAAAACCGCGACCGCAGAAGGAAACATCATCTGCCGGCTGACGCCGGTGCGGTCCATGATCTCCAGCCGCCGTTTCGGATCGACCGCGCCGGGCGCGGCCGGGCCCTTCATCCGCCAGATCGTCTCGTCGGTGATCGGCGCGTCGTCGACCGCGTAATTGGGGAAATTTGCGCCGGTCGGATCGTCGGGTGCCAATTGCTGGAAGATGGCGGCGAACTCGTCCGTCGCGGGGCCGAATTCCTGCCGCCAGAGCTGCGACGGGATCATCTCATGCGTGTCGACATCCACGATGCGTCCGGCATAATCCGCCAGCGCCTCCGGTATGGCCAGATTCCCCATGAACTTTCCCCTTCCGTCCGACATCTTTGTCGCTCTATTGCTGGCAATCTAACGCCAAATCGGCGGCGGGGATCAAAGGAAAACGGACAAGCGATGACTGGTACGGGGACAGCCGCGAAGATCGACTATCGCGACGTCGCGGCGATGCGCGCGGCGATCGATGCAGAATTCACGCCCTGGAGCACAGCGATCGAAGTCACCCAGGACATGATCGAGGATTTCGCCCGGCTGTCGGGCGACGATTACTGGATCCACACCGATGTCGAGCGCGCCCGCCGCGAAAGCCCTTACGGCACGACCATCGCGCACGGCATGCTGGTGCAGTCGCTGGTCGGGCGGCTGCATATGAAGATGCCGTTCGAGGTCGCCGGCTTCCGCAACATGGTGAATTACGGGTCGTCGCGCCTGCGCTTCCCGACACCGGTGCCGGCCGGCAGTTTCATCCATGCGCGCAGCCGGGTGAAGCAGGTGAAATCAGCGCCGCTCGGCACGCTGCTGACGCTGGAAATCCACATCCATGTGGTCGGCAACGCGCGGCCGAGCGTCACCAACGAGGTCCTGATCCTCTATATGTGACCCCGAATATGTGACCTTTAGGGGGCCGGATGGACAATACGGAAAATCCTGTAGGCCGGGCTGCTGCCGACCAGTTCCAGCCCTGGGCCGACCGGCGTCTTCGGGCCGCATGAGAGATCGAGCAGCGCGAGATAGTCGTAGTCGCGCCGCCAGTTCAGGAAATAGGAGCGCCACGCGCCGGTCGATCCGCTCTCGATCAATTCGCCGATCCCCTCGGCGGTGTCGGTTTTCAGCAGCGCCCAGAACGGCGGCACGGGCGCATCCGGGTCCAATAGATCGCGAAAGGCCGCCGCAGGGCGGATCGGCTGCATGCCCTGCGCGGAGAAAACGGTGGGTACGAAGGCCGTGCGGTCGGGCACCAGCAGCACCGGAATATGCTCATAAAAGGGTCGCCATGGCTTCAGCGCACCGCAACCGGCGCCGTCGGCTTCGGCGACGATCACCTTGGCGCCCGTGCGCACCGTTCCCGCGATGCCGCGGAACCCCTCGACCGCCCGGTTGTAAGCGGTCCAGTCGGGCAACAGCAGGATCGTCCGCACGGCCACGGCAACGACCGTAAGGACCAACAGCGCGTTGATCCGCGCCCGCGACATCGCGCCGGCGGACAGGCCTGCGATCAAGAGCAAACCGGCGAATACGACGAGCCGCATATCGATTGCCGTCGCGCGCCCGACCTCCCGCGGCATGACGATCAGCATTGCCGCCCAAGCGAAAAGCACCGGCACCAGCCGGCGATCGCATCGTCCGCCGCCTGGCCGCAGTACCAGATAGAGGCCGAGAATCACCGCCAGGGCGCCGGCGATGTCGGAAACGGGATTTGCGGTGAAGACCAATTGGGGCAACAACCTGATCTTGCCGGCAAGATCGAAGACCGGGCCGCCCGGGCCGGGCGGCAGGGGGTGCTCCATGAATTGCAGCACCACTGCGGGCAGGACGAAACCCAAAGCCGCCGCGCCTGTGCGCCGCGCTATCGCAACCGGTTGCCAGGGCGGCCTTAGGCTATGTAGGCCGATGATCGTGACCGCCAGCGCGTCGAAGGCGGCCTGGTGCATGACCAGAATGACCACGCCGAACAGATTCATGACGGCCAGGGTGATCGGCGTTGCCGTCGCGCCCATCCGGAGCCACAGCCCGACTGCGGCCAGTGCCGCCGCCAGTCCCAGTGTGAAGCCGACGAACCCCGCCGTCACCGGCAGGCAGAGTATGCAGGGCGCGACCAGCAACAGCGTGACCGGAGCGCGCCCGTGCAAGGTCCGCGCGACGAACCAGGCTGCAGCCGCAAGCCCTGTCGCAGCCACGAACCAGACCGTCTTCGCCGCGATCTCGACCGGCAGAAGCTGCGCCAAAGCCAAGCCCAGCAGGTCGAAGCCGAGATTGGGGATCAGATGCCATTCGGGGCGATAGAGGGCATGCATCGGATCTCCCGCTGGCGCCGCCAATATCTGCAGGCGTACCAGATGGTTCAGATAGTCCGCGCTTTGCGGATAGCGCGTCAGCATGGCCGGCAGCAGCGCGGCCAGGACCAGACCCGCGTAAGCGGCATCGATCACGCCGACCTTGCCGCGCCCGGATTCGGTCAAGGACGGTTCGATCAAGGGTGAAGAGATGAAAAGAGGGGCACGGCGCTGCTTACCGCCCCCTCAAAACACACGCAAGCGCCGGATTTTATCGACCGGCGCCCGCGCCCTACTTATCCATCACCGTCAGATCGGCCTTGTCGTCGGCGATGAACACGACCAGGAACTTAGCCGGTTCGGTCGTGCTGGCGTTACCGCTGACGATGTGGTGGGCGCCCGGCGCCTCGAACCAGCCTTCGCCGGGCCCGACGATTTTCTCCGGTTCGCCCTCGACCTGCGTTCTGACCTTGCCTGACAGCACATAGGCGTAGACGAACGCCCTGCCGTGCCGATGAGCCGGCGACGCCGCGCCCGGGGCATAGGACACAGTCACGACCTTCATCGCCTTACCCGGCATTTCAGGCAATGCGTGCATGAACTGAGGCGTCACAGTGGCCGCAGTATCTTCGACGGCCAAAGCGTTGGGAGCCGTCAGCGCCAACGCGGCCGCGACCGCCAATGATTTTCCGATCATGCCGCTTCTCCCATCTTATGTGTCAGGGCCACCTGTTTGCGGAACGGCACCGCGACCCGGTTCCAGGCATTGATGGCGATCACGACCAGCGTCAGATCAGCCAGCTCGCGGCCCGGAAACATCGCAGCAGCATCTGCGTACAGGGTATTGTCGATATGCCCGGCGTTCAACGCCGTAACCGCCTCGGTCCACGCCAGCGCCGCCTGTTCGCGCTGCGTGAACAAGTCGGTCTCGCGCCAACCTCCGAGCAGCGCCAGCCGGTCGGGATGCTCGCCGGCGTGGATCGCCTCCCGCGTGTGCATCGCCATGCAGAAAGCGCAGCCGTTGATCTGCGACGCGCGCAACTTCACCAGATTGATCAACCCCTTCTCGATACCTGAACTCTGCGCCGCGTTCTCCAGCGCAATCAGCGCCTTGTAGACTTCCGGCGCTTCCTTCTCGACTTTCATCCGCTCCATTTCGAGCTCCTATCGGTTGTTGCTTCCCGCCAGATAGGCTGAGCTTGATGCAGACATAAGGACCAAGATCGGTTCAAATGGCTGTACCATGAAGATCGCCTTCCAACTCGAGCTCGACCGGTCGAGCGGTACACCGCTGCAACGGCAGATCCGCGAAGCGCTGCGCGACGCCATCCTGGATGGACGACTGGCGTCCGGCGCCCGCCTGCCGTCGTGGCAGGAACTGGCCGGATCGTTGAACATCGCGCGCGGCACCGTGAAGGCAGCCTATGACTGGCTCGCCGGCGAAGGGTTGATCGCGGGGCGCGGCGCGCAAGGCAGTTTCGTCACCGCCGATTTCGTGCGTCCGGCGGAACCGGCGCAGGCTGAGACCGACCTCAGGGGCAGCGACCGGTTCTATCCCTATCAATGGGGCGCGCCGCCTTTGCCCTTCCAGCTCGGCGTGCCGGCCCTCGACCAGTTTCCGCGCATGCTGTGGGCGCGCGCCGTCGGCCGCGCGGCCCGCAATCTCAGCCTCGGCACCATGTCGTATCCTGACCCGGCCGGCTGGCCGCCGCTACGCAGCGCGATCGCTGACTATGTCGCGGGCGCGCGCGGCATCGCCTGCGCGCCGTCACAGATATTCATCACCACCGGCTATACCGGCGCGCTCGACCTCATTGCCCGTGTTGTCGGCGACGGCAGTCCCAAATGCTGGATCGAGGATCCCGGCTTCTTCCGCGCCCGCGATGCGCTGGAGATTGCGAAGATCGTCCAGGTTCCGATCCCGGTCGACGATGAGGGCCTCGATGTCGCCGCCGGGATTGCGCGCGCGCCGGATGCGCGGCTGGTGCTCACAACACCGTCCCACCAGTCGCCACTCGGCATGCCGATGAGCCTCAGCCGGCGCGGTGCCCTGCTGAACTGGGTAGCCGACACCGGCGCCTGGATCATCGAAGACGACTATTACGGGGAATTCCGCGCCAAAGGGCGGCCGATACCGGCGCTGGCCAGCCTCGATGGGCGCGGGCGGACACTCTATGTCGGGTCGTTCAGCAAGGTGATGATACCGGCGCTGCGCCTGGGCTATGTCATCGTTCCGCCTGCGTTGGTCCCGGCCTTCCGGCAGGTCACGTCCTTCCTGACCCCGGCGCCCGCGCCCGCCACCCAAATGGCGCTGGCCGAGTTCATCGAGTTGGGTCATTTCGCCCGGCATCTAAGGCGCATGATCCGCCTCTATGGCGAACGGCGCGTTGCCTTGGCGCGGGCGCTGGAGGCTGGATTCGGCAACAAGATCCGCATCGGCATGCAGGCGAACGGCATCCACCTGATAGCCTGGTTCGACACCGCGCTGCCCGACACCGAACTCGGCGCCCGCGCCGCGCATCTGGGCGCCGCCGCATTGTCACCGTGGACCGTGGAGCGTTCGCCGCCACCCGCGCTGATCCTGGGCTTCGCCAATATTCCCGCCGAAAAGGCAGTCGCCGAGGTGGAGCGATTGGCCGCCGCTCTTGCCCTGTGACGGCCGGACACAAAACTGAATCACAATGCATAAAATATTGCGCGAATGCCTGTCGGCGCTGTACGTATAGCCGCGAACCGCGTTGAGAGACTAGGCGCGGGCTACGAAAATCGACGGTCGGCGGCCTCGTCCGCTTAGACGATGTGCGGGGAATTTCCGATCGTCATATTGCGCCCACCATGCGGGTTATTTTTTGATTTCGAGCTCCGCGGAGCGAAGGGGAACGGTTCATGAAGTTTTCGATCATTTATGAAGCGCAGATGGTGGATACCTCGCGCGCGAACGAGGCGCAGGTCTTCTCTGACATGATCGATCAGTGCAAGCTCGCCGATGAGCTTGGCTTCGACGTGATCTGGTCGGTGGAACACCACTGCCTGACGCAATATGCGCACCTGTCCGCGCCTGAGAGCTTCCTCGCCTTCGTCGCCGGCGCGACCAAGCGCATCCATGTCGGCCACGGCGTCGTCTGCCTGCCATTCAAGATGAATCACCCGATCAAGGTGGCCGAGCGCGTCGCCACTTTGGATCTACTGTCGAAGGGCCGCCTGCATTTCGGCGTCGGCAAAGGCGGTACCATCCAGGAGACCGGTGCCTTCGACACCAGGCTTGAGGACGTGACGCCCCAGGTCGACGAATCGATGTACCTGATCCCGAAGATGTGGATGCAGGAGACGATCGAGCACCATGGGCTGATCGACATCCCCGAGCGGCCCATCCACCCGAAGCCCTACCAGGACCCGCATCCGCCGATGTACATGGCATGCACCCGCGAAGAGGCCCTGGAGATCGCTGGCAGCCGCGGGCTGGGCGCGCTGGTCCTGGGCTTCTCCGGCCCGGACGAGATCGCCAAGAAGAACGCGATCTATCGCAAGGCCTGGAAGAACCGCAAGGCAGAGGATCAGGTCGGCTATCGTCCGACCGAGCATCTGGCGGCGCTGTGCCCGGCCATTATCCTGGACGACGCCGCGAAGGCAAAGCGGATCGGCACGCGCGGTCAGCGCTTCTTCGCGGAATCCATCCGCTACTGGTATGCCGGCGGCGAGAAGCCGAGCGTCGACGATCTGGATGCCGATGTCCAGATGGCCGCGATGGAACAGTCGAAGGAGCAGATCGTCGCCTATCTGGGCCAGGAAAAGATTCCGGTCACGGACGCGTCGATCAGCAACTATCATATCGAGGAAGATGCCTACGGCTCGGTCGAGCAGGCCATCCGTTATGTCGAACGCCTCGAGGCTGCCGGCGCGGACGAAATCCTGTTCCTCGTGCAGATGGGCACCGTCCCGCACGAGGCGACGATGGAAACCATCCGCAATATCGGCGAGCATCTGATCCCGCACTTCAAGGCCAAGTACGCGGCCGCGGCGGAGTAAGACGCCAGCAATTTGAAACGGCGCCGACCTCAAATCGGCGCCGTTTTTATGAGAAAAGACAGGGAACGGGGACAAGACATGGCAAAGGAATTCGCCGGCAAGTCGGTGCTGATCACCGGCGCGGCATCGGGCATCGGCAAGGCGGCGGCGTTTCGCTGGGCGGACGAAGGCGCCAGCGTGTGCATCGCCGACATGGACATCCCGCGCGCCGAGAAGGTCGCTGAGGATATCCGCGCCAACGGCGGCGATGCGTTCGCGACCAAGGTCGATGTGTCGTCCCAGGAAGACAATGACCGCATGGTGGCCGAGACGGTCGCGAAGTTCGGCAAGCTGGATATCGCCTTCCTGAACGCCGGCTATTACGGCCCCGGCACCAGCTTCGACGATGACGACATCTCCGCCTTCGACCGCATCATCGCGATCAATCTGCGAGGCTGCTTCCTGGGCATTCGGGCCGTCAAGAAGGCGATCCGGCCGGGCGGCGCGGTGGTGGTGACCGGATCGACCGGCGGCATATTGGGGCTGGCCAACAACCCGGCCTATAGCGCCTCGAAGCACGGCCTTATCGGCCTGATCCGCTCGGCCGCCGAACCGCTGGCCGCCCAGGGCGTCCGCATCAACGCGATCCTGCCGGGCGGCGTGAACACACCGCTGAATTTCGGCGAGATGGTGGACACCTATGTCGCGCCGGACGATCTGAAGATGCCGCCCTTCCGCGGCTATGGCGAATCCCAGCATATCGCGGAAGTCGCGCTGTTCCTGGCCAGCCCCCGCGCAGGCTTCATCAATGGCAGCGCCCAGGTCGTCGATGGCGGCCTGACCTCCAGCTTCGCCGCCGTGCGTTACGAGAAGAACGACTGAACGGGAAGCGGCCAACCGATAAGCGGGCCACCATTAAACGGGCGAGGCCACTTCTCGGAACCTATGTCGCGATCAGTGTTGGGAACTTGCCTGATGCCGACGCGATCGCCGCTATCGAGCGTGGGTTCGCCGCGATCGCCGACATCCACAGATTGATGAGCTTCCACGAACCTTCGAGCGATGTCAGCCGGTTGAACCGCCTGGCTGCCTCCGAAACGGTGACGGTCGACCCGGCAACCTTCGCCGTGCTGACGGTTGCCGTGGGGTTTGCCGCGGAATCGGACGGGGTGTTCGACGTGACGGTCGCAGCCGACCTGGTCAATTGGGGTTTCCTGCCCCGGCCGGAGGACGCATCGGAACCTGATCGGAAAGCGTCCTGGCGCGACATCGAATTCGCCGCGCCCAACGCGATCCGTTTCCATCGCCCGCTTTGGATTGATCTCGGTGGGATTGCGAAAGGCTACGCCGTCGATTGTGCCGTCGCGGCGATGGATCTTTCGGCCGAGGCGCAGATTTCGGTCAATGCCGGCGGCGATCTGCGCATCGCCGGCCCCGCGGCTGAACGCGTGCTGCTGCGCGCGCCATCCGATGGGCAGCATGTGCCTGTCGTGGAACTGGAAAATGCCAGCCTGGCGAGCAGCAGCGGGCGGGACAATCTGCGCAACGGCCTGGGACCGCATATCGACGGCCGCACACACAGAAGCGTGGGCGCGCATAGCTTCGTCTCCGTCGTGGCGCCCGATTGTATGACCGCCGACGCCCTGACCAAGATCGTCTTGGCGAGAGGCGGCGATGCCATGGACCTGCTGATCCGCCACAACGCGACCGCCTATTTTCACGACGGCGCGGGCTGGCAAACGCTGGGAGCGGTGCATTGACAGACCCTCCCCGTTCGGTACCCGCGCGTCCCACGCCCAGGGGGCCGATGAAGATAGAGCAGCCCTATCGCTGGCTGCTCTATGTCACGCTGTGGGCAATCTGGCTGACCGGCATCGCCTGGGTGGTCGTCCACTATTTCATGCGTGAGAAGGGCAAGTTCGGCTTCAAAACCAACCCGTGGGAAGGCTGGTGGCTGATGGTGCATGGCGGGGTCGCGGTGTTGGCGACATTCCTGTTCGGCTGGATGTGGAGCCACCATGTCGTTACCGGCTGGGACCTGCGCTGGCGCCGCCGTTCGGGCGGCACGCTGGCCGGCACGACGATATTCCTGATCCTCTCAGGTTACGCCCTCTACTATATCGGCGATCCGGACTGGCTCGACTGGACCGCCATCGCCCATTGGGGCATCGGCATCGCTGCGATCGCTGCTTTCTTCATTCACTGGCTGTCAAAATCCCGGCCACGTCGAGCGCCCGCCGCCAAACCCGCTACCAAATAAGCGGGATCAGGCGGTAACGCACCCGGTCGGTATATTCGATATAGCCGGGCAGTCCCTCACGCAGAACCTGCTCCTCGCCACGGATGCGCAGGGCAAGCAAAAACTCGATTCCGACCGCCGCCAGTGCGCCCCAACCGGAATTGAGCGCCAAAGCCATCGACACCAGCATGACCAAGGCCGAGGCATACATCGGGTGGCGCACGACGGCGTAGGGACCTGTCGAAATCAGGTGGTGCCCGCGTTCAGCCTGGATGCGCACGACCGGCGCGCCGAAGCTGTTCTCACGGAAGGTGCGATAGATGCCCCAGAAGCCGAGAAGCATGCCGATACGGCCGGTCCAGATAACCCAATCCGGCAGAGGCAGCCAGTTGAAACGCCCACCATCCAGTCCCATGAGAATCAGCCAGCCCCACCAGATGAGGCGCGCGGCATAGAGCGCCAGCTGGTCCCACAGCGGCTGCCCCTCCTGCTTGGCGACATTCATCCGCGCTTGCAGCAGGCCGGGATCGTACCCGGCCAACCAGGCGACGATCGCAACGCCCGCACCGATGAAGAGGGCCATGAACCACCAGCCATCGGCCCACAGCAGATCGCCCGCCGCACCGAACAGCAGCACAGCCGTCAGCACGAACATGCCGCCCATGGCAGTCCAGGCCTGCGCGTTCATGGGCTCAGCCTCCCTTTTGCGCCAGTGCCTCGTTCAGGATCGGCACACCGACCGTAACCGTATGGATGCCGAGCGCCGCGACGATCTGATAAACTTCCAATATCTCCGCGATGGTCGCGCCGTAACGCAGCGCGTTCTGGATGTGAACGCGCAGGCCCGGCTCGTACATGTGCGTGGTCGCGGAATCGATCGCAATATAGATGAGTTCGCGAATCTTGGGATCGAGCGTGCCGGTTGTCCACGGTACGGACGAAAATTCCATATAGGCCTCGAAGAATTCCGGCGAGAGGCGAATCAGCCCGTCCCAAAGCGGGCTCCAATAGCCGCGATTCTCCGTGAAAGCCTTCTTGAGTTCTTCCTGCACCGGGGTCAGCGGTGCCATCGCGACCTCCGAAGCGCGCCCCGCCTTGCGCGCTTCGTCAATCAGGATCGGCAGACCGAAGGTGATCGTGTGGACGCCCAGCACGGAGGTCAGCTCCAGCACCTCCATGATCTCGTTCTTGGTCGCGCCAAGCTCCAATGCCTTGGGGATGTGTATCCGCAGTCCAGGTTGGTGCAGATGAGTCGTCGAGGCGTCGATCGCGATATAGATCAGCTCCCGCACCTTGGGATCGAGCGTGCCGGTCCTGGCCGGCACCGATGAGATCTTGAGATAGGCCTCGAAATAGGCGGGGGACAGTCGCAGCACCTCGTCCCATATCGGCGCCCAATAGCCGCGCGCGGCGACGAATTCCGCCTTCAGCCGGCGCTGCCTGTCATCGAGCCCCTCGTCCATGCCTTCCCCCATCATTACACTTCGCGCATGCCGGCCACGATAGACGAAGATCGGAAAAGACGAGATAGAATATCGCCATGAGCCAACATCCGATCCATCTCGTCTGCGGTTCGACCGGCGCGGGAAAGACGACCTACGCCAATCGGTTAAGCGTTACGGTAGGGGGAGTCGTCTTTTCGATCGATCAGTGGATGACGGCGCTTTTCTGGATGGACAGCCCATCGCCGATCCAGGCCGATTGGTCGATGGAGAGGGTTCGCCGCTGCAATGACCAGATATGGACCGTCGCTGCCAAGGTTGCCGCGCGCGGGACACCGTGCATCCTCGACCTTGGCTTCACCCGCCTGAAGGAACGGAGTGAAATCGCCGGGCTAGCGCGAGCCGCCGGTTTGACGGTGCAGCTTCACGTCCTTGACGTCCCGGTTGCGGAACGCTGGCGCCGGGTGCAATTGCGCAACGCCGAAAAGGGCGAGACGCACCAGCTTCAGTTCGCGGTTACGCGTGAAATGTTCGACTTCGTCGAGACGCTGTGGGAAGCACCGGATGATCGCGAAATGGCCGCCTGCGACGGTCTTCGCGTGTCGGATAGCGCTCGCTAGACCTCCGCCAGCGGCACCGCCGGATCGGCCAGCTTCGCCACGTCCGGCACGCGGCCCTCGGCAACGAGCTTCTTGCCCTGGATGAAATCCTTGCCGGAATTGACCGCGTTCACCGCGACCACCTTGCCCTTGCGCAGATAGAACGCGGCGAAACGGCGCTCCGCCGGATCGCCACGGAGGACGACCTGATCGCCGATCTCCGATATGCCGACGATCTGCAGCTTGATGTCGTACTGGTCGGACCAGAACCACGGGATTTCGTGGAAGGGTTTCGGCGTACCCAGTATCGCGCTGGCCGCGGCGCGGGCCTGGCCCATCGCGGCCGGGACGGATTCCAGACGCAGGCGCTTGCCCAAAAGGTCGTTCGGATGGTTGGTGGCATCGCCTACGGCAAAGATCGCCGGGTCAGTTGTACGGCCGCAATCGTCCACCACGATGCCATTTTCCACGGCAAGCCCCGCCGCCGCTGCCAACTCGGTATTCGGAATGGCACCGATGCCGACGACAACCGCATCGGCCGGAATCTCGGTCCCATCCGTCAGTTGCACGGCCTTGACCGAACCTTCGCCGACGAAGCGTTCGATGACGACACCGAAATGGAAATCAACCCCAGCGGCACGGTGCGCGGCGACATAGAAATCGGCAACCTCGGCTCCTGCCACGCGGGCGAGCAGGCGCTCCAGCGCCTCGATCACCGTGACCTTGCAGCCAAGTTTGGTGGCGCTTGCCGCGACCTCGAGTCCGACATAGCCGCCGCCGACGATCGCCAGCCGCTTGCCCGGCCCCAGTCGCGCGCCGATCGCGTGCGAATCGGCCAGGCTGCGCAGATAGAAAACGCCATCCAGATCCGCGCCCGGGACCTGGAGCCTGCGTGCTCGCGCACCGGTCGCGATCACCAGCTTGTCGTAGGACAGGGCTTCGCCGGTCGAGAGCGTTACGGTCCGCTTTGCGGCATCGATCGCTGTCGCGGTCGTATCAAGCCGA
Source organism: Alphaproteobacteria bacterium (assembly GCA_035493715.1). Taxonomy (GTDB): domain Bacteria; phylum Pseudomonadota; class Alphaproteobacteria; order BOG-932; family Roseiterribacteraceae; genus BOG-932. Next base: position 25,045 of record DATJHU010000070.1, read on the forward strand.
AGGTCGATTGCCTTGTCGGCATAGAACTGTTCGCGCTTCAGAAAGATGCGGTCCAGTTCGATGCCGCCGCTGAGCAGTTCCTTGGAGGTGGAGGGTCGATCATAGGGACGATACGCTTCGTCTCCGATCATGATCAGCTTGCCGTCAAAGCCGCCCGAACGCAGGGACTCGACGATTTGCGCGCCGGCATGTCCGGCCCCAATGACAATGATCGTTTCAGACATAGGCACTGACGGTCCAATTCAACACAAGCGAGCAATTGCCCGGCCGTGGGTCAGCCGGGACAATCGCAATGCCAGTATCTTGCTGGACGCGCAACCGAAAGCAACAACCCTGCGCGCACGCCGGATTGTCGAAACAGGCCTTACTCGGCTGGGGCGGCCACTTTCTTGCGGCCGGCGCGTTTCGGGGCCGAGGCCGGCTTGCCGAGGCCGATCTTCTTGGCCAGCTCCGAGCGGGTGCGGGCATAATTCGGAGCCACCAGCGGGTAGTCCTTCGGCAGATCCCACTTCGCCTTATACTGTTCCGGCGTCATATTATAGGTGCTCATCAGATGCCGCTTCAGCATCTTGAGCTTCTTTCCGTCTTCCAGGCAGACGATGAAATCGGGCGTCACCGACTTTTTGATCGGAACGGCCGGCACCAGCTCCTTCTTTTCGGGTACCGCGGCGCCCCCGCCAATATCGCCGAGCGCGCGCGAGACGGAGACGATCGTGTCCGTCAGTTCCGTGACAGTCAAATTGGCCTTGGCCGCATAAGAGCTCACAATACGGGCAGTCAATTCCAGCAACTGTGCCGAATCGATTTGACGTGCAGCTTTCTCGGTCATGTCGGGTTCCAGGGATGGCGGGTTGGTCGGTCCAAAAAGCTCGTCTGAAGCGATTTGTTCGATTACTGAATTTTGAATAAATCGTCTTGCTGAGTTGGCCAGATATTAATCTTTCATTTGTTCATTTCAAGAGTGATCTGCACGAAATTTCATAATCTTATGACGTTACCGGCAGGTTGTTGCAGTCCACCGGTTTTCATTGTGACCATCCGTGCGTTTGCCTAATAAAGTAGCAGAAAAGCTGTAGGCGCAGGTCATTTCGACGGGGCGCTGCGTTTCCCCTGGAATTTCTTCCACACTTCGACGGCCTCGGCCTGCATGATGCGATGGAATGCGATCGAGTTCTCACCGCTGCCGATCTTTACTTCGCCGTCGAATCCCGAATCACCGAAACCGCCATAGCGCAAAATGTCGTCGACGCCAGAGGCATAGTAGATCTCGCGAATACCCGCCCAGCCTGCCGCCGCCAGGCACATCGGGCATGGCTCTCCGCTGGCGTAGAGCGTGGCGGACGGCAGTTGCAGGGTCCCGGCCACCCGGCAGGCATTGCGAATCGCCTCCATCTCGGCATGCCAGGTGGGATCGGTCTCAGCGAAAGCGCGATTCGCGCCCTCCGCCAGGATCTTTCCCTCCTGGGCAATAACCGCGCCGAAAGGAGCGCCGGCCTTGTCGATCAGCGACGTCTGCTCCGACAGTGCGATAGCGCGCGCCATGAACGCCTCATGCTTTCCCGTCATCAAACACCCTCCTGTTCAACGTGCCCACCGCTTGCTGCCATGCGCCGGTGGGCTATAAGTTCGCCCCGCATGACCGCCAACGCTCAACAGACCATCGCGTCCCCCGACGCCGACCCGTTCGACGATATCCGCCGCGCCGTCAGACGACGATACGGGGCGGCTACGCAGATCGACAATATCGTCTCGCCGACGCTTGGGGGTTCCAATCGCACCGTCGTGTTCGACCTGGTCGAGGGCAATGCCAAGCGTCGCCTGGTCTCACGCCAGGAAACCTATAACGCCGAGGACAGCCCGTTCCTGGCCCCCTCCGACCAGTTCAAGGTGATGACCGCCGCGCATCGTCACGGGCTGCCTGTGCCCGAACCGATCTTTGAATACGATGACATCGACGGGATGGGCCACGGTTTTGTCACCGCCTTCGTGAAGGGCGAGACGATGCCGAAGAAGATCATCGGCGATCCGGCCTTCGCCCGGGCCCGCACCCGGCTGGCCGGTCAGTTGGCGGAGTTCGCGGCCGGCCTCAACGCCATTCCACTGAGCGAGGTTGCCATCCTCGACAAGGTGGCGGACAGCATCGACCCGATCCAGGCGCAGCGCGCCCGCTACGATTTCTATGCCGAGGCACATCCGGCCATCGAGCTCGGGCTGCGCTGGCTGGAGCGCAACCGGCCGCCGGAGGCCGAGCGGGTTCTAGTCCACGGCGATTTCCGCAACGGCAACTTCATGGTCGACGAGAACGGCCTGGTCGCCGTGCTGGACTGGGAATGCAGCCATATCGGAAACGGCATCGAGGATCTGGGCTGGATCTGCACCCGGTCCTGGCGGTTCGGCCGCAACGATCTTCCCGTCGGCGGCTTCAGTCCGCGCCGGCCGCTGTTCGACGCCTACGCCGCAGCCCGCGGCAAGCCGGTCGACCCCAACGCGGTGCGCTATTGGGAAGTGTTCGGGCTGATGCGCTGGGCGATCATCAACATCATGCAGGCGCACGGCCATGTCTTCGGCGGTCGTCGCAGCGTCGTTTTCGCCGCTTGCGGGCGCAACACCAGCCAGATTGAATACGACCTGCTGATGACGATTTCTGGCCAGTACGACTGATGGGCGACGCGAAATCATGACGGGGAAGATCATCGTCGACGTGTCGGGATTTCCGACCGCCTTCGCCGCGTTCGAGGCGACGGCCAAGGCCTATCCCGGCAAGAGCTTCCTGGCGATCCCGGCCAAGGCCGACCGCGATTATTATCCGAACGGCGTGGAATTTACCTACGCCGAGGCGCATGAGCGCATCCTGAAGCTGCGCGATCTCTATAGCCGCTCAGGCGTCGGACACGGCCACCGGGTGGCCCTGCTGCTGGGCAATCGGCCGGATCATTTCTTCCATCTGTTCGCGCTGAACGCGCTGGGCGCCGGCGTCGTGCCGCTCAACCCGGACGCGCTGGCCGAGGAGATGCTCTATACGATCACCCATTCGGAGAGCGACCTGGCACTGGCCGCCGCATCCCGCCTCGAAACGCTGAAGGCGATCGCCGGGCGGCGCGAAAGCCACCTGCCGGTCTATTCTGCAGACGACCTGCCGGAACGCTTCGACGCGCCGCTCCGGCCTATGCGCGCGGACGCGCCCGGCCGGATCAGCGAGGCCGCCCTGCTCTACACCTCCGGCACCACCGGCAAGGCCAAGGGCTGCATGATCTCGAACGAGTATTTCCTGACCTCGGGCAGCTGGTACCTGGCGCGCGGCGGACGCCTCAGCTTCACCTTCGGGCAGGAACGGCTGTTCAACCCGTTCCCGGTCTTCCACATGAATTCCGGCGTCATGAGCCTGATGGCAATCACGCTGTCGGCCGGCTGCCTGATTTCCGCCGACCGATTCCATCCGAAAAGCTGGTGGCGCGACCTGGTCGATACCCGCGCGACAGCCGTCCACTATATGGGCGTCATTCCGCCGATCCTGTTCAAGCAGGCACCGGTGCCGGAGGAGAAACTGCATAGGGTCAAGTTCGGCCTGGGCGCCTCGGTCGACCCGACGCTGCACGACGCCTTCGAAGAACGCTTCGGCTTCCCGATGGTCGAAGTCTGGGGCATGACCGAGACCGGCCGCGTCTTCTGCGACAACGACGAGCCACGCCAGACCACGACGCGCGCCATCGGGCGGCCGTGCGACGGGCTGGAGGCTCGACTGGTCGACGACAACGATATCGACGTCCCGGAAGGCCAGGTCGGCCAGCTGGTCGTCCGCTCCGCCGGGCCCGACCCGCGCAAGGGCTTCTTCTCCGGTTACCTGAAGGAACCGCAAGCGACCGAGGATATCTGGAAGGGCGGCTGGTTCCACACTGGCGACATGGTCCGCCAGGCGCCTGACGGGATGCTCTATTTCGTCGACCGGCGTAAGAACATCGTGCGGCGCAGTGGCGAGAACATCTCGTCCGCCGAGGTCGAGGAGGTGATCATCGACCATCCGCAGGTCAACACGGTGGCCGTCCTGCCGATCGAGGACGAGCTGCGCGAGGAAGAGGTGATGGCCTGCGTGGTGCTGGAGCCAGGGGTCGTGCGCGACAAGGCGATCGCCGAGGCGATCTTCGCCCATTGCCAGGGCCGGTTGGCCTACTACAAGACGCCGGGCTGGATCGTCTTCCGCGACGCGTTGCCGGTGACCACGACGACCAAGATCCAGAAAGGCCTGATCTTCCGGCCCGACGAGGATCCCAAGACCTGCGCGGACTCGTTCGATTTCCGCAACCAGAAGCGCCATCGCGGCGTGGGGGCCGCCGCTTGACCCGGCGGTAAGACCGTATGATCGATCCGCGCTTCTATACCAATACCGGCCCCTATTCGCTGGGTGACATCGCCGACAAGGTAGGCGGACAGTTGGCCGCCGGCGTTTCGCGCGACCGCATGGTCCACGACCTTGCTCAACTGGAGAATGCCGACGAAACCGAGATCGCCATGTTCGGCGACAGGCGATATCGCGCCGCCGTCAATACGACCCGTGCCGGCGTGCTGCTGACGACATCGGAACTGGCGGGCAATCTGCCGTCAATCGCCGCCGATATCCTGATCGTCGCCAACCCGCGCGAGGCGATGGCCGAGATGGCGTGGATGTTCTACCCCCAGATCGATGAGCCGCTGGGCTTCGACGACAGCGGACGGGACGCGGCGGTGGCGAACGGGGTCAAAATCGCCGATACGGCAAAGATTGGCAGCGGCGCCACAATCGGCGCGGGCACGGTGATCGGCGCGGGGGCCGTCGTCGGCCGAGGTGTCGTCATCGGCGAGAACTGCGTGGTCGGTCCCAACACCACAATCAGCCACGCAATCATCGGCGATCGCGTCCAGCTTTTCCCGGGCGCGGTGGTCGGCGCGCAGGGTTTCGGCTTCGTGCCAACCGCCAAGGGCCTACGCCGGGTACCGCAACTCGGCCGGGTCGTGATCGGCAACGATGTCGAAATCGGCGTGAACAGCGCTGTCGACCGGGGCACTATCGGCGACACGACGATCGGCGACGGCAGCGCTTTGGATAATTTCGTGCAGATCGGCCACAACAGCAAAGTCGGCCGCTACGCCCTGCTCTGCGGGCATTCCGGCATTTCCGGCAGTGTTGAGATCGGCAACGGCGCGGTGATCGGCGGCGCGGGACGGGTCGCCGACCACGTGAAGATCGGCGACGGCGCACAACTCGGCGGTGGCGGCGGCGCGACCTACGACATTCCGCCGGGCGCCATCGTTGCCGGCCTGCCCGCCATCCCGATCCGTGACTGGCACCGCCAGACGGTGGGTCTGGCCAAGATGTTCGGCCGTCCGCACAAGAAAAAGTAGGCCTCAGACCCTGCCGCGCGTGCTCTCGAAGAACGGCTGCTGCGCGTTGTCGGCCCAGCCGCCGAAGCGGTACTCACTGGTCACCAGGACCTCGATCTTGTCCCGGTCGATGAAGCGGTCGCAGCTGTTCATCATGCGGTCGAGCCGTTCCTGGAACTCCGCCTGGTTCTTCGCGTCGTAGAAGACGTGCGGATCGGTCATCGCCTCCAGCGGGAAGCATTCCTCGACAATACAGAAGAACTGGGGCGAACCGACGGTCAGGTGCCGGTTCACGATATTCTGGCAGTAGTAGAAGTTGGATTGGGTCTCGACGCCGACCCAGGTGTGCGAGCCCTGCCAGGTGTCCATGAAATATTCGTGCGTCACGCGCGGCGGCTTCTGGATCAGCGCGAGCTGCGAGAAGCCCTTCGTCCGCTGCCCGTCGGTCTGCCGCTCGGTGATTGGCAGCACGGTCGATTCGGTGACCGCATAGCCAGCGATGCGCGGCGCGACGGCCTCCAGCACCGCCTCGAACGGCTTGCGGATGTGCGAGGAATTGACCCAGAAGGCGACGAGGGCCGACGGGCCGGGCCGCATGCTGTACTGGCGCAGATTGGCGCCCGGCTGGACCGTTTCGTCGAACACATTGACCTGCAGCCGGTCGGCGCCGAGCGCTAGCAGCTTGTCCTTGGCAGGCCCAAGCAGCGCCTTGTTCAAGGCTGCCTCGCCGTCGTTGCCCGTCCACAGCAGATAGATCAGCTTTTCCATAATGCTTCCCCAGTTCCCTTTTCGGAATTCCCCCGGCCCAGGCGCGATTTTACGGGACGGAGGAACAAAATCGATCGTCGAAAGATTGCCGGGACAATGCCCGTTCGCACGGCATTAGCCAACCCGATTCATCGGCGGTTTGACGCGCCTTCGCAGGAAGGTTAGGGGCAATACGTTGTAACGGTTGGCCGGTCGCTGAGAGCTTCGTCGGATGTTCGCCATGGCGGCGAATAGTGCGTCCTGATATGTGAAATGCGCCCGGCCGAAACGGCAAGCGAGACGATTTGCGAATGGCGACCACCGATCAGACGACTGCGCGGAACCCCGGCTGGGGCGGCAATGTCCGCGCGCAGGCCTGGAACTGGATCAAAACAAACCGGTGGTGGGCACTCATAATCTTCCTGGTCGTGGTCGGGCTGATCGTTCTGGTTCGCCCCGCCACGGAGCAGGCGCCTGGCGGCCGCTTCGGCGGCGTCGCAACCGCGGTCAACACCGCGCAGGCTGAGAAAGGCGACGTCCAGGTCATCTTGAACGCGCTGGGCACCGTCACCCCCCTGCAGACTGTCACCGTCCGCACGCAGATCAACGGCCAACTGCAGAGACTCGGCTTCACCGAAGGCCAGATCGTGAAGAAAGGCGACTTCCTGGCCGAGGTCGACCCGCGCCCCTACCAGGCGGCGCTGGAGCAGGCGCAGGGCACTTTGGCCAAGGACCAGGCGCTGTTGAAGAACGCGCAGGTCGATCTGGTGCGCTATCGCACGCTGGTCGCCCAGGACTCGATCGCGCACCAGCAGCTCGACACACAGGAAGCCTTGGTTCGCCAATATCAGGGGCAGGTCGTGACCGACCAGGCCGCGGTCGACAACGCCAAGCTCAATCTCGACTATTGCCATATCGTTTCGCCGGTGACGGGCCGCGTCGGCCTGCGTCAGGTGGACCAGGGCAATTACGTCACACCCGGCGATACCAACGGCCTTGTCGTGGTGACCCAGCTTCAGCCGATTTCGGTCCTGTTCACGCTGCCCGAGGACAATGTGAACGCGGTGACCAAGCCGATGCATGCCGGGCAGAGCCTGGCGGTGACCGCGATGGACCGCGCGAACACCACGAAACTGGCAACCGGCATACTGACCAATATCGACAACCAGATCGATACGACGACGGGCACGTTCAAAATGCGCGCCCAGTTCGACAATGCGGATGAAAGCCTGTTCCCCAACCAGTTCGTGAACGTGCAGCTGCTGGTCGATACGCTGCACGACCAGATCGTGGTGCCGACCGCCTCGATCCAGCGCGGCGCGCCCGGCACTTTTGTCTATGTAGTCAATGCGGACAGCACGGTGTCGGTCCGTCCGGTCAAGCTCGGCGTGTCGCAAGGCGAACGCCAGGCGATCCTGTCCGGCCTGCAGCCGGGCGATACCGTGGTGACGGACGGCGTCGACCATCTGCGCGAGGGCGCCAAGGTCGCGCTCCCCGGCACACAGCCGCCGCTCCCCGACGTCGGCGCCAAAGGCGGCTGGCGTCACAAGCGCCAGGGCGTCGATAATGGCCAGGAGGCCGCACCCAAAAGCGAACCGGGGCAGAAAAGCGGCACCGACGGCAGTAAGGATTCGTCCGGCGGCCGCCAGCCGCAGAAATGACGGCTTTTCAGATCGTGAACTTCATCGAAGCGCCTCTCCCCTTGAGGGGGAGGTCGGCAACGCGCGGCCTTGACGGGTGGGAGGTATTCGTACCGCCTTCGCCCGCTCCCAGCAGTCGTGCAGGCGGAAACGTCATCCCCCAGCCGGCGCTCTGCGCCGACCTCCCCGTCGCGACCAAAGGTGGCTGCTGCGCTACGCGGGAGCCGCCTTTGGCGGCGGGGGAAGGCGCTCTCGCTTGCGAAGGCGGGAAGAAATGAATCCGTCCCGCATCTTTATCCTGCGGCCGGTCGCGACGACGCTTCTGATGGCCGCGATCATGCTGGCTGGCATGATGGCGTTCCAGTACCTGCCGCTGTCGGCGCTGCCGGAGGTCGCCTATCCGACCATCCAGGTGCAGACCTTCTACCCCGGTGCAAGCCCCGAGGTTATGACCTCGTCGGTGACGGCACCGCTGGAACGGCAGTTCGGGCAGATGCCCAGCCTTAACCAGATGTCGTCCACCAGCTCTGCCGGGGCGTCGATCCTGACGCTGCAATTCAACCTGGACCTGACGCTGGACATCGCCGAGCAGGAGGTTCAGGCGGCGATCAACGCGGCCGGCAATCTGCTGCCAAGCGACCTGCCTGCGCCGCCGATCTATGCCAAGGTCAATCCGGCCGACGCGGCAGTGCTGACGCTCGGCATCACGTCCGCGGTCATGCCGCTGACCAAGGTGCAGGATCTGGCCGACACGCGCATCGCCCAGAAGATCTCGCAGCTGCCGGGCGTCGGCGTGGTCAGCATCTCGGGCGGGCAGCGACCCGCCGTGCGCGTACGCGCCAACCCTCAGGCGCTTGCGGCCTACGGCCTCAATATCGACGATCTGCGCACGACGATCGGGAACGCCAACGTCAACACGCCAAAGGGCAGCTTCGACGGTCCGACGCGCGCCTATACAATCAATTCCAACGATCAGCTGCAGAGTGCGGACGAGTACAAGAAGATCATTGTCGCCTACAAGAACGGCGCGCCGGTCCGCCTGTCGGACGTGGCCGAGCTGGTCGACGGGGCGGAAAACACCAAGCTCGGCGCCTGGATGAACAGCACGCCGGCACTGATCCTGAACGTCCAGCGCCAGCCGGGCGCCAACGTGATTTCCGTGGTCGATGGGATCAAGGACCTATTGCCGGAGATCAGGGACTCGTTGCCGGCCGGCATCGAGGTCAACGTGCTGACCGACCGGACGAACACGATCCGCGCCTCGGTCAACGACGTGGAGTTCGAGCTGGTTCTGGCGGTCGCGCTGGTCGTGCTGGTGATCTATCTGTTCCTGCGCAATCTCCGCGCCACCATCATCCCCAGCCTGTCGGTACCAGTGTCGCTCGTCGGCACTTTCGCGGTCATGTACCTTCTGGGCTTCAGCCTGAACAACCTGTCGCTGATGGCGCTCACCATCGCCACCGGCTTCGTCGTCGACGATGCGATCGTGATGATCGAGAACATCTCGCGCTATATCGAGGAGGGCGATGACCCGATGGAGGCGGCGCTGAAAGGCTCCGGCCAGATCGGGTTCACCATCATCTCGCTCACCGTGTCGCTGATCGCGGTGCTGATCCCACTGCTGTTCATGGGCGACGTCGTCGGCCGCCTGTTCCGCGAGTTCGCGATCACGCTCGCTGTCACCATTCTGATCTCCGCCGTGGTATCACTGACCCTTGTGCCGATGCTGTGCGCCCTGCTTCTGAAGCAGAAGACGGAGGAGAAGCAGCCATCCGATTTCGCGCGGCGAACCCAGGCGCTGTTCGATGGCGTCATGGACAGATACGGCAGGCTGCTGAACTGGGTACTGGACAGGCAGCCGCTGACGCTCGCTGTCGCGGTCGGCACGCTGGTGCTGACCGCGCTGCTCTATTTCGTGATCCCGAAAGGCTTCTTCCCCGATCAGGATACCGGCCTGATCCAGGGTATTTCCGAGGCCAACGGCACGGTGTCATATGCCGCGATGGCCGAGCGGCAGCAGGCACTGGCAGCTGCGATCCTGAAGGATCCGGACGTCGACAGCCTGTCGTCTTTCATCGGCGTGGACGGCGGGAACGTCACGCTGAACAGCGGGCGCTTTCTGATCAATCTGAAGCCGCGCGACGGCCGCAGCGCGACCGCGTCGCAAATCATGCGGCGGCTGAGTTCGGAAGTCGCCGGCGTTTCCGGCATCAGGCTGTACATGCAGCCGGTGCAGGATCTGACGCTGGCCGACACGATCAGCCGCACCCAATACCAATTCATCTTGGAAGACGCCAACCTGGAAGAGCTGACCCAGTGGGCGCCCAAGCTCGTCGACAAGCTTTCCACGCAGCCGAACCTGCGCGACGTGTCGAGCGACCAGACGGCTCAGGGCGTCGCCGCCTACATCACAGTCGACCGCGACAATGCCGGCCGCTTCGGCATCACGGTCGGTACGGTCGACAACGCGCTCTACGATGCCTTCGGGCAGCGCATCGTTTCCACCATCTTCACCCAGTCTAATCAGTATCGTGTGATCCTCGAGGCCGATCCCACCTTGCAGAATTCGCTCGACTCGCTGTCCTCGATCTACCTGCCGTCGTCTGCCGGCGGCCAAGTGCCGCTCAACGCGATCGCCAAGGTGACCCAGGTCGCCGCGCCTCTGGTCGTCGGCCATCTCGGCCAATTTCCGGCCACGACCATCTCGTTCAACCTGGCGGAAGGCGTCTCGCTTGGCGAAGGGGTCGACGCCATCCAGCAGGCCGAGAAGGAAATCGGCATGCCCTCGGGCGTGATTACCAGCTTCCAGGGGGCGGCGCTGGCTTTCCAGAACAACCTCTCGAACGAGCTACTGCTGGTCCTGGCGGCGATCGTGACGATGTATATCGTGCTGGGTGTTCTCTATGAGAGCTTCATCCACCCGATCACGATCCTGTCGACCCTGCCCTCCGCCGGCGTCGGCGCGCTGCTGGCGCTGATCATCGTCGGCAGCGACCTGACGATCATCGCGCTGATCGGCATCATCCTGCTGATCGGCATCGTGAAGAAGAACGCGATCTTGATGATCGACTTCGCCCTCGACGCCGAACGGCACGAAGGCAAGCCGCCGCGTGAGGCGATCTTCCAGGCCTGCATGCTGCGCTTCCGGCCGATCCTGATGACCACCATGGCCGCCCTGTTCGGCGCCCTGCCGCTGATGCTGGGCACAGGAACGGGCTCCGAACTGCGCCACCCGCTGGGGGTCGCGATCGTCGGCGGCCTGATGGTCAGCCAAGTGCTGACCTTGTTCACCACGCCCGTCATCTACTTGGCGTTCGACCGGCTGGCCGTGCGCTTCGGCATGAAGTCCGCCCCGGCCACGTTGAACGAGGACGAGGCGCCGGCATGAATCTGTCGGCGCCCTTCATCCAGCGGCCGGTCGCCACCACGCTTTTGACCATGGGCATCGCGCTGGCCGGCATCATGGCCTTCCGGCTGCTGCCTGTGGCGCCGTTGCCGCAAATCGACTTTCCGGCGATCGTCGTCAGCGCGCAGATGCCGGGCGCCAGTCCCGAGGTAATGGCATCCAGCGTCGCGACCCCGCTGGAGCGCCACCTGGGCACGATCGCGGACGTCACCGACATGACGTCGACCAGTTCGCAGAACTCTACCACCGTACAACTGTTGTTCGGGTTGGACCGCGATATCGACGGCGCGGCGCGCGACGTCCAGGCGGCGATCGTGGCCGCCCGTCAGGACTTGCCGACCAGCCTGCGCACCAACCCGGTCTATCGCAAGTTCAACGCCAGCCAGGCCCCGGTCATCATCCTGTCGCTGACATCGGACACGCTGAGCCAGGGCCAGATCTACGACGCGGCGGCAACCGTCGTGCAGCAGAAGCTGTCGCAGCTGGAGGGCGTCGGCAATGTCCAGGTGCAGGGCAGCGCGCTGCCTGCGGTGCGCGTCGAGCTTAACCCGACCGCGCTTTTCCGATACGGCATCGGCCTTGAGGGCGTGCGCGCCGCGCTGGCCGCGGCCAACGCCAACGCGCCGAAGGGCGCCATCGAGACCGACAAGCTGCATTTCCAGATCTACACGAACGACCAAGCGTCCACCGCGGCGCAGTACAAGCCGTTGCTGATCGCCTATCGTAACGGTTCGCCCGTACGGCTGCAGGATATCGCCCAGGTGATCGACCAGCAGGACGGCGGGGTCGAGAACATCCGGAACTACGGCCTCTATAACGGCAAGCCGGCGATCTCGGTGATCGTCAGCCAGCAGCCGGGCGCGAACATCATCGAGACGGTCGACCGTGTAAAGGCGATGATCCCGGAGCTGGAGAAATCGATCCCCAGCACAATAACCCTTCAGATCGCCCACGACCGGTCCGTCACGATCCGCGCATCGCTGAAGCAGGTCGAACGCACGCTGGTGGGCGCAGTATTCCTGGTGATTCTGGTGGTCTTCGTCTTTCTGCGCGACTGGCGGTCGACGCTGATCCCGGCGGTCGCGGTGCCGGTCTCGCTGATCGGCACGTTCGGGGCGATGTACCTGCTGGGCTTCTCGCTCGACAATTTTTCCCTTATGGCGCTGACCATCGCCACCGGCTTCGTCGTCGATGACGCGATCGTCGTGATGGAAAACACAACCCGGCATATCGAGGCCGGCATGCCGCGCATGAAGGCGGCCTTCGTCGGGGCGCGGGAGGTCGGATTCACCGTCCTCTCGATGAGCCTGTCGCTCGTTGCGGTGTTCCTGCCGCTGCAATTGATGGGCGGGCTGGTCGGCAGGCTGTTCTATGAATTCACCACGACGCTGACGATCGCGATCCTGATCTCGCTGGTGGTGTCGCTGACGACCACGCCGATGATGTGCGCCCGCCTGTTGGGGCGGCCGGCGGAGCAGCCGAAGTTCTTCCTGTTCCGCTGGAGCGAGCGGGCGTTCGAAAGGATGCGGCGCGGCTATCAGCGCTCGCTCGCCACCGCGCTCGACCACGGCCTGATGATGGTCGTGATCATCATCGCGACGATTGTTCTCAACATTCATTTCTTCATCGTGATCCCGAAAGGCTTCTTCCCCCAGCAGGACACGGGCCACATGCGCGGCGCGATGCGCGCCGACCAGAGCACCTCGTTCCAGTCGCTGAAGGAGAAGATGATCCAGGCGGCGGCGATCATCCAAGCGGACCCAGCGGTCGCAACCGTGGTCGCCAATATCAACGGTGGCGGCAACGGACCCGGCGGCCCCCAGGGCGGCGCCTCGGCCAATTTCAACATCACGCTGAAGCCGCTCAGCGAACGCAAGGCGTCGGTCGATCAGGTGATCGCGCGGCTGAGACCGAAATTCTTTGCGGTGAAGGGGACGCAGACCTTCCTGCAGGCGGACCAGGATATCCCCACCGGCGGCGGCCGCGCAGGCAACGCGCAATATCAATACACGCTGACCGGCAACGACCTGAACGATCTGAAGCTTTGGTCCGACAAGCTGCGGCGCGCATTGCAGGACGTGCCCGAGGTTGCGGACGTCGACACCGATCAGCAGGTAGGCGGCCTGGAAGCGGAAGTAATCGTCGATCGCGACAGCGCGTCGCGACTTGGCCTGGAGCAAAGCCAGATCGACAACGCGCTTTACGACGCGTTCGGGCAACGGCTGGTATCGACCATCTACAACCCGCTCAATCAGTATCACGTGGTGATGGAGGTCGCGCCGCAATATTGGCAGAGCCCGGACGTGCTTAAAGACATCTATGTCAGCACGTCGGGCGGCGCGGTCAGCGGCTCCGCCTCGACCAACGCCGTTGCCGGAACTACGGTGGTCGGCAAAACGAGCACGCCCACGGCAACGGCCGTGGCCAATGACACGGCGCGCAACGCGGCCGCCAACGCTTTGGCCAATACGGCGCGTGGCGGCACCTCGACTGGCGCGGCGGTTTCAACGGCGCCGGAAACGATGGTGCCCTTGTCCGCCTTCGCGCATTTCGGCCACGGCTCGACGCCGACCTCGGTCGCGCACCAGGGTACGTTCGCCGCGACGACCGTCTCGTTCAACCTGCCGGTCGGCGAAGCGCTGGACGTGGCGACGGAGGCGATCGACCGAACGACGAAACGCATCGGCATGCCGGCCACGATCCACGGCGAATATGCCGGTACGGCAAAGAATTTCCGGCAATATCAGGGGCAGATGCCGCTCATGCTCGTCGGCGCCCTGTTAGCCGTCTACATCGTGCTGGGCATTCTCTATGAAAGCTACATCCATCCGATCACGATTCTGTCGACCCTGCCGTCTGCCGGGCTGGGCGCTCTGATCGCACTCATCATGACCGGCGATCAGCTGACCATCATCGCGCTCATCGGGATCCTGCTGCTGATCGGCATCGTGAAGAAGAATGCTATCATGATGGTGGACTTCGCGCTGGACGCCGAGCGCATGGAGGGGCTTTCTCCGCGCGAGGCGATCATCAAGGCCTGTGCGCTGCGGTTCCGCCCGATCATGATGACGACGATGGCCGCGATCTTCGGCGCCTTACCGCTGGCGCTCGCGTCGGGCGACGGCACCGAGATGCGGCGTCCGTTGGGTATTTCTATCGTCGGCGGCCTGGTCGTCAGCCAGCTGCTCACGCTCTACACGACCCCGGTCGTCTATCTCTACATGGAGCGCTTCCGTCAGTGGCGGAAACGCAAGACCGGTCGCAAGAGCCAGATACCGCTCCGACCCCGCCCGATGGAAGCCGGCGCATGAGACGTCACGCACAGAAATTGCTGCTCGCCCTGCTGCTCGCTTCGGCCGGCGGCTGTTCGGTCGGGCCGGATTACGAAAAGCCGACCGCGCCGGTCGCGACCAAGTTCAAGGAGCAGGCCGGCTGGAAGGCGAGCGACCCCAAGGACGAGATCGATCGCGGCCGGTGGTGGTCGATCTATCGCGACCCTGTGCTCGACGCGCTCGAGAAACGGGTCGCCATCGACAACCAGTCTTTGAAATCGGCCGAGGCGGCCTATCGCCAGTCGCGCGCGATCGTTGACCAGGCGCGCGCCAGCTTTTTTCCGACGATCAGCGCCAGCGGCTCCGTCCAGCGCTCCTACACCGGCGCCGGCGCCTCGCGCAGCGGTACGTCCAGCGTGAGCATCCCGACGACGGGCACTGGCGGCACGACCACAACCGTCATCTCCGGCGGCTTGGGATCGCAATCCTTCAACCAGTTCTCAGCCTCGCTCGGCGCCAGCTGGGACATCGACATCTGGGGCAAGATCCGCCGTACGGTGGAGAGCGACGTCGCGACGGCGCAAGCCAGCGCCGCCGATCTAGCCTCCGCCCGACTGTCGGCGCAGACGACGCTGGCGGCCGACTATTTTCAGCTTCGCTACCAAGAGGAGTTGAAGCGTCTTCTTGATGCCACCGCCACCGCGTATCGCGAATCGCTGCGCATCGCACAGAACCAGTACAATGCCGGTGTAGCCGCCAAGGCAGATGTCCTCACAGCGCAGACCCAGCTGCTGAATGCGCAATCGGCGGCGATCAATGCGGGAGTGCTGCGGGCCACGCTGGAGCATGCCATTGCCGTCCAGGTCGGTCAGCCGGCCGGGGATTTCGCTGTCGATGCCGGTCCGCTGCCCAGGTCCGTGCCGGTCGCGCCGGTCGGCCTGCCGTCCACCTTGCTGGAGCGCCGCCCCGACATCGCAGCCGCCGAGCGCCGCATGGCCGCCGCCAACGCCCAGATTGGCGTCGCTATAGCTGCCTATTTTCCCGATCTGACGCTGAGCGGCACTTATGGGTCTGAAGCGACAAAGATCGGCAGGTTGTTCTCCGCACCGACCACCTTCTGGTCGCTCGGCGCCGACGTGGCGGAATCGGTTCTCGATTTCGGCGCCCGCAGCGCCCAGGTGGAACAGGCGCGCGGCCTGTTCGAACAGAATGTCGCCAATTACCGACAGACCGTATTGACCGGCTTCCAGCAGGTCGAGGACGAGCTCGCGACACTGCGGATACTGGAGGAACAGGCCAAGGTTCAGGACGACGTTGTGAAATCCGCCCAGGAGGCGGAGCGCCTGACGCTGAACCAGTACAAGGCCGGCACTGTTCCCTACAGCAGTGTCGTCACGGCCCAGGCTACGTCGTTGTCGGCTCAGCAGACGGCCATCGGTCTTACGCAGAACAGGCTCACCGCCAGCGTCACGCTGATCCAGGCCATCGGCGGCGGATGGGACGCAACGAAGCTGCCGCGCGTCGATCAGGTGGAAGACAACACGTCCTTCCTGAAAGTGGTGCCGATCGCGACCGACCACCCGACAAGCTCCGACGAACCGCCGGCCGACAAAAAGTAACCGGCTAATGGATCATGCGGTGCAGGACCGGAAGGACGTCCTGGCTGCGATAGGGCTTCTGAAAGAAAACCGCCCGATCGGGGATGGTGTCATCCGTCGGAGCGAGGATACCCGAGGTCAGGGCGATTTCGATATCGGGCCAGCGGTGGCGGACGATGGCGGCAAGCTCGAGCCCATCCATGCCGTGCGGCAGTTTGATATCGACGAAAACAATGCGGATGTCGTGCCGGCTCTCCAGCAGATGCAGTGCCTGGAAGGCGTCCGATGCTTCGACCGACCAGAAGCCGCCATCGTACAGCATGTCGGCCATCAACATGCGCTGCATCGGTTCGTCTTCGACGACAAGAACGATCTGACCTGCGCCGCCTTTGCCCGATCTCATCGGATTTCCTCCAGGGCCCGCGAACACATTTTCCGCCCTTCCGTCACACGGCCGCTGGATTTTTAACCCGGGAATACTGCTCCAGTTCCGATCTCCACGCCGAAATGACGAAAAACATCCGTGATTATCCGGTGATCGCGAGGCTTGAATAATTCATAACCATCGGGTTATGGGTAGAACATGTTTACGCCCGACCGGCTGGAAGACCACTTGAACAGGATGGATCAATGATTGCGGATGCCTCTGAGACCAAGAGCATCGTCGTTGAACGCACCATGCAGCATGCGCCAGAGAAGATATGGCGGGCGCTGACCGAAAGCCATCTGGTTGCCGAATGGCTGATGAAGAACGACATCAGGCCCGTCGTCGGCCACAAATTCACCTTCCGCGCGACGCCCATCCCCGGCTGGTCCGGCGTCACCAATTGCGAGGTGTTGGCGGTCGAGGCGCCGTGGCGGCTTCAGTATCGCTGGGGCGACGGAACGGAGTCCGACAGCGGGCTCGTTACCATTGTCACCTGGACGCTGAGCGTGACTGCGGACGGGACGCTGGTCCGCATGGAGCAATCCGGCTTCCGGCCGCAGGACGAAGCCGGATACAAAGGCATGGGCGGCGGATGGCCGCGCATACTGGCGGGCCTGGAACGGGTCACCGGCGAACAATAGCCATGCCGTTCATCCCGCCTGGGCGCGCCGGTCACCCGGTGACGAAAAGCGCCGCGTTGTAAAAGGCCCCGCAATTGCCGGACACGTTCAGCACCTGAATGTCCAACACGCCGGCCCCGGCGACGTCGGTGGCCTTCAGTGGGATGGTTAGTTTGTTGGCGCTCAGCACCGTCGGCGGACGATAGTCCGTGTTCACGAAAGCCTCGGTAGCTGGCGAGAAGCCGGTGCCGTTGATCGTCAGCGTGCGGACCGCGCTGTGCGCAGGCAGGGTCGCCGGGGAGAAGCCGGTGACAGCCAGCGGCGCGGCGACGGTGTTGAACTGCGCGGTGGCGCGTTTTGCGCTGTCGACCACCACCGAAACACCGGCAGAGTTGCCCGCCAGATCCTCGGTCCAGCCGGCGAATTTCCAGCCCGGCTTGGGAGTCGCCGTCACCTTCACTGTCGCACCGGAATCGTAGAACCCGCCGGTCGCCGCCGGCGTCAGCTTCACTGTGCCGGCGCAGCTCTGGTCCGCCATGAAGGATGGCGCGAACTGTTGCTTCATCGTCGCGGTGATCGTGCGTGACGTCTTCGTGGCGGTGACGTTGTGGGTAACCGCGCCGTGGTCGCTCCAGCTCAGGATCACCGCCTTTGCATTCGGGTTCTGCGAATAGGTCGCCGGCCCAAGGGAATGAGTGCTGCCGGCCTGCCAGTCGAAAAGGGCGGGCCCGGAATGAAGGCCGCCATCGACCGAAAAACCCAGGCCGGCCGGGTTGGTCGCGATCGTGGTCAGCGGCGTTCCGACGGGATCGATATAGGCGAAGACGTAATCGGTCGAAAATCCGGCGATCGGATTGTTGGCGCTGGGTTCCTGCGTGCCCCAGCCGGCGAAGATGTTGCCGGCCGCGGGATGCGCGGTATAGCTGACGGCCTGGCGCACCGTGAAATATTTGCCCGTCAGGCCGGCATACGCCTTGGGCGCGGGGGACGCGGTGACGGTTCCCTCGCCGGGCCGGGAAACGAGCGGGTTGAACTGCACCAAATGGATGAAGCTGGCCAGATAGCTGGTCAACGCCGGCGCGGTCTTCGGCGACACTGGCCGGCCGTTGCCCGGCTTCACCGTGATCGTATGGGAGGCCAAAGGCGCGTCGCTCCACCGGCCGAAGGTATAGGCTTGCCCGGCAACCGTCTGCGCGCCGGCCGGAACCGCCAGCGTATGTTTGGAATTCAGCGTCCAGGCATAGCTATGCGGCGTGGTCACCGTCACGCCATCGACAACGACCTTGAGCCCGGCCGGCAGGCTGGCGACGGTCACGGTATTGGGTGCCGCGCCGTATAGGCGGTGGATGCCGTCGATATCGCCTGCGCTGTAATCCGTCGCCTGACCGAAATCGATACCGGCGGGCTTGGACTCCATTGTCGGCAGGTCGCTGACGGAGAAGGCGTACGGGTAGTACTGCATCAGCGACGCGTAGTCGTAGGTACCCAGGTCCTGCCCGTCGGTCGGCTGCGCGAAATTGAACTCCTGCCCGATGACCACGTTGGACGGGCTGAATGCGAGATAGCTGTCGCGGTCGGAACGCGACTGCTCGTGATACAGACCCAGCGTATGGCCCATCTCATGCAGGATCGCGGCCATCGGGCAATCGCCGCTGCCTTGTATCGGCTGCTCGCCACCGATCCGGCCGATCGCCGAGAAGCAGCCGCCGCCACCGCCCGGCGTAAGGGCGAAATTCACGAAATCGGTCTCGCCGGCGCGCGGTTTCCACTGGATGAAGTTTTTGAATTCCGCGTTGAAACGGGCGATGGCGCTGTTGATCGTAGCAGTCCCGGCGCCGCTGATGACATAGGGGACGACGAAAACGCCGGCCTTTTGCGGCCACAGCGTGTCGCCGCCGGCCGTGCTGACGCCGTTCGGCTGCTGCCGGGATGCCGCGCGACCGAGCGAGCCGACATGGTCGAGGATGATGTCCCCTTCGGTCACCTTCTGCCCGCCGATCGTGACGAAGCGAACGATCCTGCCGCGGAACATGCCGATCTCGGTATCGGGCATCGGCTGGGCATGGATGTTGGCGCCATGCCCTTCGGCCTGAGCGTCATTGCCGGAGAGGAGACCCAGCGCCAACAGTGCAATGGCGGATAGCCGCAACAGCTTTTCCACGTGACACCCCTCTGTTCGACCTTCAGGGTCGATACGATATTGTTACGCCGATGGGCCGCTCATCCATTTTGCGGGCGGCGCCGACAACCCGACGGGCCCTATGTTCGAAGCACAGAAGATTTCCGCCGACGACAAGGCGACATTTTACCGTGAATTGGCCGATCAGGTCACGGCTTTGTTGGGCGACGAGCGCGACCCCATCGCCAACGCCGCCAACATCTCGGCCTATCTCTTCATGGCGCTGCCCAACGTGAATTGGGTCGGCTTCTACCTTCTGCAGGGCGGCGAGCTGGTCGTCGGCCCCTTCCAGGGCAAGCCTGCCTGCGTCCGCATCGCCATCGGTAGCGGCGTCTGCGGCACCGCCGCCCAACGCCGGGAGTCGGTACTGGTGGAGGATGTGCACGCCTTCCCCGGCCACATCGCTTGCGACGTCGCCAGCCGGTCGGAGCTGGTCGTGCCGCTCATCAGGAACGGGGAACTGCTGGGCGTACTGGACCTCGACAGCCCGGACTTGGCGCGTTTCGACCAGGATGACCGCAAAGGGATCGAACGGATCGCCGCGATCTGGTGCAAGGCGGCCGATCGGATTTGAGCTAACGCTTGCCGGCGGCGCCCTCGGACAATCGCCGTTTTGCGTTTGAATCCGCCGTGTTGAACAGCACAGGCGCGAATATCTTGAGCAGCAAGCCAGATATACAGGCGGATGCCACATAGAGAAGTAGGAGCGGGACCACCGGCCACAGCGAATGCATGACATTCGGGCCGCAGCGACCGACAATCCATTTCGTAAGGACAAACAACGACGGCAGAAAAATCAGCATCGAAAGGATGCTTGTCCACCGAACAACACTGGACTCTTCAGGCGAATAACCTTCGCGCCTATAATTTCGTTTCAGGATCGGCAACCACCACGGCATGACGACACCCATCGTTTCCCGCTTCGCATTTGACGGGTGCGTCAGGCCTTCCCTGCGCCATCAATTCATTTCGCCCCGCAATCCCCCATAGAAGTGCCAGCCGTTCGACACCAGCCAGCCGCAATCGACCGGCAGGTTTACGCCGGTGATGGCGGCGGCCTCGTCCGAAGCCAGGAAGGCGACGGCTGTGGCGATCTCAGTGGTTTCGATGAGGCGGCCAAGCGGCGCCACCATCTGTAATGTCGTCAGAGACCGGTCACCGCGCTTCAGCGCTGCGTCCAACGCCGGCGTGCGGGTGACGCCGGGCGAGACCGCATTGACCCGCACCCCGGCGCGGCCCCATTCGGCGGCCAGAGTCTGCGTCAGCGCGATCACCGCCGCCTTGGCCGGGGTGTAGGAATGGAGCGGCGTCGACATCATGCCGGCGACCGAGGCGATATTCACGATCGCGCCCTGCCGCCGTTCGACCATGCGCAGGCCGAAAGCGCGGCTGGTGAGGTACGTGCCCTTCTGGTCGACCCGCACGATGTCGTCCCAGGCCGCTTGCGGATACTCCTCCGGCTTCATCGCGGATTTCTGCAGGATGCCGGCGCTGTTCACGAGATAGCGCACCGGCCCCATCGCCGCCTCGACCGCCGCCGCAACGGCTTCGACCTCGGCTTCGTCACCGACATCGCAGTGGAAGTAACGGCCGCCGATCTCATTCGCGACCGCCTCGCCCGCAGGATTGATGTCCAGGATCGCAACGGTCGCGCCGCGCGCCGCGCACTCGCGCGCGCAGCCTTCGCCGATGCCGCTCGAGCCGCCGGTCACGACGGCGAGGCCGGGCAAATTTCGCTTCTCGGACATGGGCTCCCCCTATTTCCCGTCGAAAACCGCCGGGCGTTTCTCGACGAACGCGTTGCAGCCTTCATGCGCGTCCTCGGTGTCGAAGACCAGACCGATCATCGCGTGCTCGTGGCGTAGCGCGGCGCGCAGCGGCATCTCGTCTCCGTCCGTCATTGTGCGCTTCAGGATCTTCAGGATCAGCGGCGACTTCTTGGCCATGGCGTTGGCCATCTTCATGACCTCGTCCATCAGCGTGCCGTCAGGCACTACCTTGTTGATCAGGCCGAGGCGCTCCGCCTCGGCGGCGGTGATCTGCCGTCCAAGGAACATCATCTCCTTCGCCTTGCAGAGCGGGATCTGGCGCATCAGCCGCTGCGAACCGCCGGCGCCGGGAAACAGGCCGAGATTGATCTCCGGCAGGCCGAGCTTGGCCGATTCCACCGCGATGCGGATATCGGTCGACAGCAGCAGCTCCGTTCCGCCGCCCAGCGCGAAGCCGTTGATCGCGGCGATGGTCGGCTTGTCGATCGTCTCGATATGGCGGAACACGGCGTGGATCACTTCGCCGAAATCCAGGTAATGCTCCAACCCGCGCCGGGTCGCGAGATCGGGGATGTCGCCGCCGGCGACGAAGGCCTTGTCGCCCGCGCCGGTGAAGACCAGCACGCGCACCGACTTGTCCTTCTCCGCCCGCGTCACTGCCGTATCCAGCGCCTCCAGAGTCGGTTGGTTCAGCGGATTCAATATTTGCGGCCGGTTCAGGGTGATGATCGCGACCGCGCCGCGCTGTTCATACAGGACCAGATCGTCGGACATGGGTGCTCCTTAGGCGAGAAGGCGACGGACGGCCGCCAGGATCGAATTGGTGTTCGGCATGTATCGCCGCTCCAGCGCCTTGGCGATCGGCGAGGGCATGAAGGGCGCGCCGACGCGCAGGATCGGCGCGTCCAGTTCGTCGAAACCGATATCGGCCATGCGGGCGGCGATCTCCGCCCCCACGCCGAACGCCTCGACCGCCTCATGCACGATCAGCAGCCGGTGCGTGTGGCTGAGCGAGTTCAGTACCGCCGCCTCGTCCCAGGGCTGGATGCTGCGCAGATCGACAATCTCCGCCTCGATCCCTTCCGCCGACAGCGTCGCTGCCGTTTCCGCAACCGCGCGCAGCGCACCGCCATAGGACACAATGGTGAGATCACGGCCCGGGCGGACGATGACGGCCTTGCCGATGGGCAGGATCGGCAGCGCCTCCGGCTCCGGCACGCGCATCGCATAGAGCGCCTTATGCTCGATCACGATCACCGGGTCGGGATCCGCGATAGCCGCGCGCAGCAGGCCATAGGCGCTGGCCGGGTCGCCCGGGCAGACGACCTTCAGGCCCGGCACATGCGCGAACCAGGCCTCCAGGCACTGCGAATGCTGCGGCCCCGACCCCGCGCCGCCGCCATTCTGGGTCCGCAGTACCATCGGCACGCTGACCTGGCCGCCGAACATGGTTCGCATCTTCGCGGCCTGGTTGACCATCGCGTCCATGGCGAAGGTCATGAAGTCGATAAAGGATATCTCGACGATGGGTTTCAGGCCCGAGAGGGCCGCGCCGACCGCGAGCCCGACAAAGGCCGCTTCCGAGATCGGAGTGTCGCGCACCCGTTCCGCCCCGAACCGGTCGCGCAACCCCCGCGTAGCACCATAGACCCCGCCGGCCCCGGCAACATCCTCACCGAACAGCACGACGGTCGGGTCGGCCGCCATGGCGTCGGCCATCGCCCGGTTGACGGCGTGGTTGTAACGAAGTTCCGCCATCATGCGGCGCTCGTATAGACGGACGCGGCGGCAACGTCCCAATCCGGCTCAGGCGCGACTCGGGCAAAGGCAATCGCGGCGGCGATTGCCCCCGTCACGTCCCGGTCGATCTTATCGGCCTCGCCTTCGGCCAGCCTGGCCCGCGCGATCTCGAGCGGATCGCGCGCCTTGGCGGCTACCTGTTCCGCCGGGTCACGCCCGCGCTGCGGGTCGCCCTCGTAATGGCCTCCGACACGCGACGTCAGGCACTCCAGGATCATCGGTCCGCTTTTGCGGACCTTGGCCACGACCTCTCCGGCCACCTTCGCCACCGCCCCCACGTCATTGCCGTCCACCGTCCGGTGCGGAACACCGAAGGCGGCGGCCAGCTTGTCCAGCGTGAAGACGATCTGATGTTCGGTCGGCAGGAACTCGCCCCAGCCGTTATTCTCGCATACGAACAACACCGGCAGGTCCCACAGCTTCGCCAGGTTCAGGCACTCGTGCAGCAGCCCCTCCGCCATCGCCCCGTCGCCGAAGAAGGCGACCGCGACGGCATCGCGTTTCAGCGTCTTGTGAGCGAAGGCGCTGCCCAGTGCGATCGGTATACCCGCGGCAACGATGCCGTTGGCGCCCAGCATGCCGTTCGCAACATCCGCCACATGCATCGACCCGCCGCGCCCCCGGCAGGCGCCGCTGTCGCGCGCCAGCAGCTCGGCGAAGAATGCCTCGAGCTTCATGCCCTTGGCGATGGCGTGGCCGTGCCCGCGATGGGTGGAGGTGATCGTGTCGGCCTGGGTCAGCACGCTCATCACGCCGGCGGCCACGGCCTCCTGCCCGATTGAAAGATGGATGAAGCCGGGGATCAGTCCCTCAGCCAGAAGCGCGGCCAGCGCCTCCTCGACCTGACGGATCGTGGCCACCATGCGGTACAGCGCGGCATGTTGCGAAACCTTCCCCATCCCCCGGATATGCAGGGTTTCTGTATCGCTGTCTATCCGACTGAAATAGGCTAAGGTTCACTATCGAAAAGGATGGGTTCGTTCACTGTTGTGAACATCTACGTCTATCAGTATGAACAGACCTATTCGATTTCAGGGGAAGCAAAGCGTGTCCGGTCCATTACAAGGCATCCGCGTCGTCGATATCACTGCAGTCCTGATGGGCCCCTTCGCCACCCAGACATTCGGCGACATGGGAGCGGATGTGATCAAGGTGGAATCGCCCGGCGGCGACGTCACCCGTCAGATCGGGCCGATCAAGAACGAGGGCATGGGCCCGGTCTTCATCAACGCAAATCGCAGCAAGCGCTCCATCGTCATCGACCTGAAGTCGGCCAGGGGAAAGGCGGCGCTGCTAAGGCTGATCGAAACGGCGGACGTCTTCACCTACAATATGCGCCCGCACACCATGACGAAGCTCGGCCTGACCTATGAGGAGGTCTCAAAGGTCAATCCGCGCGTCATCTATTGCGGGTTGTTCGGCTTCAGCCAGAAGGGCCCATATGGCGGCCGTCCCGCCTATGACGATTTGATCCAGGGCGCGTCGACCATCTCCTCGCTCATCCAGCGTTCGACAGGGGAAATCCCACGCTATGTGCCCGCCGCCATCGCCGACCGCATCACCGGCCTCACCGCCATCAACGCCATCCTGGCGGCGCTGATCAGCCGTGGCACCACCGGCAAGGGCCAGAAGATCGACGTCCCGATGTTCGAGACGATGACCAAGTTCTTCCTGAACGACCATATGAGCGGCCTGACCTATGACCCGCCGCTCGACAAGGGCGGCTATATCCGCCAGCTGTCGCGCGACCGCCGCCCCTATCAGACCAAGGACGGCTATGTCTGCGCGCTGATCTACAACAACAAGCACTGGACGAACTTCTTCAAGGCCATCGGCCGCGAGAACACCCTGACCGACGACCCGCGCTTCGCCTCGGTCACAACCCGCACGCAGCATATCGATTCGATCTATGCCGAGGTGGCGGAGCTGTTCAAAACCCGCACCACGGCGGAATGGACCAAGCTGCTGGACGACGCCGATATCCCGGTGACGCCGATGCACACGCTGGAAACCATCTTCGAGGATCCGCACCTGGTGGCGACGAAATTCTTCGAATACGAGGACCATCCGACGGAAGGCCGCCTGCGCCATATGCGCGAGCCGACCGAATGGTCCGACACCCAGCCCAAGGCCAATCGCCACGCGCCGGTGATGGGCGAGCATACCGCCGAAATCCTGGCCGAGATCGGCTACGCACCGGATGAGATCGAGGCGATGCTGGCCGACAAGTCCGTGATCGCGGCCGAAGCGCCCGAAGCCGTGGGAGAAGTCTGATGGATTTTAGGCTCACCGAAGACCAGGAAGCGATCAAGGACGCGATCAACCAGATCTGCACGAAGTTCGACGACGCCTATTGGCTGAAGAAGGACAAGGAAGGCGGATTCCCCAACGACTTCTACAAGGCCGTCGCCGACGGCGGCTGGCGCGGCATCTGCACGCCAGAGGAATATGGCGGGTCCGGCCTGGGCATCACCGAGGCCTGCATCATGATGCAGGCGATCTGCCAGTCGGGCGCCGGCATGTCGGGCGCGACCACCGTCCATATCAACCTGTTCGGCCTGCACCCGGTCGTGAAGCACGG
>DATJHU010000071.1:0-7641 GCA_035493715.1 Alphaproteobacteria bacterium
TCCCTCAGCCCGGAATCGACCCACATGCTGATGTGGGCGATGTCGGATCGCGCCATCCCGCGATCGTTCAGGTTCATGGAGGGCTTCGGCGTCCATACCTTCCGTCTGGTCAATGCTCAGGGCAAGTCCACCTACGTCAAGTTTCACTGGAAACCGAAGCTCGGCATGCAATCGGTCGTCTGGAACGAGGCGCTGAAAATCAACGGCGCCGACCCGGACTTCCACCGCCGCGATCTGTGGAACGCAATCCAGAGCGGCGACTTTCCTGAATGGGAACTGGGGCTGCAACTCTTCGACGACGCATTCGCCGACAAGTTCGATTTCGATGTCCTGGATGCGACCAAGATCATCCCCGAAGAGCTGATTCCCATTCGCAAGGTCGGCCGGCTGGTGCTGGATCGCATGGTCGACAACTTCTTTGCCGAGACGGAGCAGGTGGCATTCTGCACGCAGAATATCGTGCCGGGCGTGGATTTCACCAACGATCCGCTGCTGCAGGGCCGGAACTTCTCCTATCTGGATACCCAATTGAAACGGCTGGGCGGTCCGAATTTCACCCACATTCCGATCAACGCGCCGAAATGCCCGTTCCATCACTTCCAGCAGGATGGGCACATGGCGATGCACAATCCGAAAGGACGCGCCAATTACGAGCCGAATTCCTGGGGCGGCGCGGCAGGCGGCCCAAGGGAGGCGCCCGATCGCGGTTTCCGATCCTTCCCCGCGGAGGAAAGCGGCGAAAAACGCCGTGTCCGCGCCGAACTCTTCGCCGACCACTACTCCCAGGCTCGGCAGTTCTACATCAGCCAGACGCAGTTCGAGCAGACGCACATCAAGGACGCCTTTGTGTTCGAGCTCAGCAAGGTCGATACGCCGGCGATCAGAGCGCGCATGGTTTCGCACCTGATGAATGTCGATCAGGCGTTGGCGCGCGGGGTCGCGGACGGTCTTGGCCTGACAGAGATGCCCACGGCCGCCGCGCCGGCGCGCCCGATGGTGACAACGCTTAAGCCCTCGCCGGTTCTGAGTATCATCGGAATGGGAAAGAATACGTTCAAAGGTCGGAAGGTGGGAATCCTCGTCAGCGACGGCGCGGACGCCGACGTGCTGGCGGCGGTGGTGAAAGCGGCCAAGGAGGAGGGCGCGACTGTCGAACTCGTTGCGCCTACCGTCGGCGGCATCACCGACAGCAAGGGGACGCGGCATGTCGCGCAGCAGAAGGTCAACGGGGGACCCTCGGTACTGTACGATGCGGTCGCCATCATCGTCTCCGACGACGGCGCGAAACGACTCAGCAACGAAGCCACCGTCCGGGATTTCATTGCTGACGCCTACGCCCATGCGAAGTTCATCGCGTTTGTCGGCGCCGCGGAGCCGCTGCTGCGCAAAGCCGGCGTCGCGGATATGGACGAAGGCATTGTTGCGCTGAAATCCGCGACGGATGCGAAGACCTTCCTGACGGCGTGCCGGAAGCTGCGATTCTGGCGGCGGGAAGCGAGCGTCCACGCAGTGTAGCGAAGACGCAGCCGGTCAGTCTTCAGCGAACGGGTTCTTCGTCCCACGCAACTGAAGCCTGATCGGCGTCCCGGGCAGCTTGAACGTGTCCCGCAAACCGTTGACCAGATAGCGCTGGTAATCCTCCGGCAGCAGCTCCGCCCGCGTACCGAAGACCACGAAGGTTGGAGGCCGAGCCTTGGCTTGCGTGATGTAGCGGAGCTTGAGGCGGCGGCCTTGGACCATGGGCGGCTGATGCCCGTTGAGCGCATATTCGAACCAGCGGTTCAACTCACCGGTCGGCACCCGCTTGTTCCAGACCTCGTATGCCTGCCGCACCACCGGCAGCAGCCTGTCAGCGCCGGCGCCCGTCAGCGCCGACAGGGAGACGACGGGAATCCCCTTCATCTGCGCCAGGCTGTCCTCCAGCCGTTCCATGATCGCCTTGCGCACGGCGTTCCGGTCCGCCACCGCGTCCCATTTGTTCAGCACGACCACGCAGGCGCGGCCCTCGCGCTCGATCAGGCGAGCGATCTGCAGGTCCTGGTCATGGATGCCGTCCACGGCATCGATCGCGAGCACAACGACCTCGGCCATTTTCAACGCCTCGATTGCCGCGCTGGTGGACATCTTCTCCAGCGGCGCCTCGATGCGGGATCGGCGGCGCAGTCCGGCGGTGTCGACCAGTTCGACCGGTCTCCCGTCTCGATCGGCGAGAGTGATGGCGATGGCATCCCGGGTCAGCCCGGGTTCGGGACCGGTCAGCATCCGATCCTCGCCGATCAGCCGGTTGATCAGCGTCGACTTGCCGGCATTCGGACGCCCGACGATCGCCAGCTTCAGCGGCCGCTGCGGATCGTCGGCGTCCGGCTCAGCCACGTCCTCCGCGGGAGCAGGTTCGGGTGGTAGCCGCTCGACGATCTCGGACATCAGGTCGGAGATACCTTCGCCGTGCTCCGCCGACACACCGACGGGATCGCCCAGGCCCAGCGAATACGCGTCCAGCAGGGCCGAACCGGCGACACGGCCCTCGGCCTTGTTGGCGACCAGCAGAACGGGCTTGCCCTGCCGCCGCAGCCACTGGGCGAAATGCGCATCCGCCGGTGTGATCCCGGCGCGCGCGTCGACCACGAACACCACGAGGTCGGCGAGGTCCACGGCCGAGGCGGAGACGGCGCGCATCCGACCGGCGAGCGTCTCCGGCGCGGCTTCTTCCAGCCCCGCGGTATCGATCAAAGTGACGCGGCGGCCGCGCAGCAGCGCTTCGGCTTCCTTGCGATCACGGGTGACGCCGGGCGTGTCGGCAACCAGAGCGATGCGGCGACCCGCAAGCCGGTTGAAGAGCGTCGACTTACCGACATTGGGGCGCCCGGCGATGACGACGACGGGCAACATGGCACTACCTCAGGGCAAGCAGCCGAGCATCGTTGGTGACCAGCAGCACGGTGCCGTCGGCGACGATCGGCGCGAACGGCGCGGGCTGGCTGGACAGTTCGATCCGGCCCAGGATTTCGCCCGTATAAGGGCTGACGGAGAGCGCGTTCTGGTCGGTGCCGGTGACGATCAGGCGGTCGCCGACCAGCAACGGCCCATACCAGGTCAAAGTGTCCTTGCGATCGTCCGGGTCGGCGAAACGGGGCAGGGGCGTGACCCAGCCGACCACGCCGTCGGCAAGCCGAACCGCGGCGATTTCCTGCTGCGCCGAAACCAGGAACATCCAATCGCCCGCGGGATACAGCGTGTTCTCGCCGGCGACCTGTCTGTCCCAGAGGCGGCGGCCAGTTGGGACGTCGTCGCACACCAGCAACCCGCCCATGCTGATCGCGAACACCTGGCCGTTGACGATTGCTGGTGCACCGCGGATCGAGAGGAAGTCGCCCGTGGTGCCGCGCAGGCGGGACTGGCCCAGCCCGTCGGTCCAGACCACGGTGCCGGATTCGGCACGCAGGCCGGCAAGCTCCCCGGACCCGAAGCCGGCCACGACCAACCCGCGGTAATAGGCCGGGGCGGCCTGGCCAAGCATCGCGGTCACGGGATTGGAGGCCTGATGCGTCCAAAGCTGGTGGC
Organism: Alphaproteobacteria bacterium; assembly: GCA_035493715.1. GTDB lineage: Bacteria > Pseudomonadota > Alphaproteobacteria > BOG-932 > Roseiterribacteraceae > BOG-932. The sequence continues at coordinate 3,562 of DATJHU010000071.1, forward strand.
CGTCCGAGGCAGAGAACGCCAGCAGCCGGTCCTCGATCGTGGTCAGGAAAATTCGGCCGTCCGCGATGGTTGGTGCGGACCGTCCGGGCGCGCCGATGTCCTTGCGCCATTTTACCTTGCCGCTGGTCATGTCCAGCGCGACTAACTGCGACAGGCCATTCACGGCGTAAAGGGTCGATCCGTCGGCGCCCAGGCCGCCGCCGACATTGGTGCTGTCCACGTCTTCGGGCTTGGTATCGAAGCGCCATAGCCGCTTGCCGTCCGCGAGCGCGAAGGCCGACACGACACCGGCGGAGTCCATGGTGAACACGATGTTGTTCAGCACGACCGGCTCCGCCATCAGGATGGCGCGGTAGCCGCCGCCGTCCCCGATATCGGCGCGCCAGGCTTCCTTCAGATTTGCACCGGCGGCCAGGTGGCCCATGAAATGCGCTGGATTGCCGGCCGCCTGCGGCCAGGCGGCATTGCGCACCGCGGGCGGCAGCGTGACCTTAGGCGGGTTGTCCGCCGCGACCAGTCCGCGCCGGTCGGCGAAGATCGATTCCCGCTTGCCGGGCAGCGGCGCCTTCTTGGTGCCGAACCAGTCATCGAACCAGGAACACCCAGCTAATGCCAACGGCGCGAGCAGCGCGGCGCGGCGGGAGAAGGCGGTCATCTTGCGCTCTGTCATCCTAATCCTAACCCAGCCCCTGCAGCAGCGCATTCGCTCTGGCCCGCACGCCGGCCGGCGCCAGCACATCGGCGGCCAGCGCCTTCAGCTTGGTGCGAGCGTCGTCGACCTTACCCTGGCGCAGGTCGAGCACGGCCAGTTGCTCCTGCGCCAGTGGCGCCCAGGGCGTGCCCGGCTGCGCCAGTGCCTGCAGCCGCGGCGCCAGCACCTTGGGATCGGCGTCGTCGAGCTGCCAGCCATACATCAGCACCTGCGCCAGATTGCGCAATTGCGTGTCGACATTGGCGTCGGTCGCGACCTCGTAATACAGCGTCGAGGCTTCCTTGATCTTGCCGGAGTCCGCCAGCAATCCCGCGGCGCGCAGCTTGGCTATGGCCTTGTAGCCCGCCGGCGACTCGGCGGCGAGCTTCAGCAGCGGGTCCACCTGCGCGGTGCGGGCGCCCTTCAGGATCGACGGGCCCTGATTGATGGCGTTCATGATGCCGATGTATTGGGCGGCAACGGCCTGGTCCTGCTGTATCTGCCGATGCCGGTGGAATTCCCAGCCACCAGCGCCGAGGACCACCAGGACAGCCGCCAGCCCTACGACCCAGCCGTATTTCTTCGCAAGCCGCTCGGCTCGCTCTGCTCGGAGGTCCTCTTCGACCTCGTCGAAAATATCAACCACGCGGTGTCTCTTCGTCGCTTCCTGACCGGCCCACGCGGTTTGGCCGCAAACCGGCGCTACGGCAAGGGTTCATTTACTTTTACCGTGCAGGATAAGGGGATGCGATGGGTGTTTCTGCTTGGGATTCTGAGTCTCGCCGGCTGCGGGGTGACCGACAATCTCGGCGCCTTCATAGGGTCGGCGTTCATGATCGGCAGCGTGACGACGATCGGGCGTTCGCCGGTCGACGCGGTGTATTCGCTGGCTACCGGCAAGGATTGCAGCGTGGTCCGGCTGGATAACGGCACGTCCTATTGCCGCCCGCTGGAACCGCCACCCGAACCGCCGGTATTCTGCACCCGCAGCCTGGGTGTTGTCGATTGCTGGCAGGATCCGGCAAGCCTGGAACCCCGCTATCAGGGAGTCGCCGGCGGTCCAAGCACTCTGACGCCGGAGCAGGAGGCAAACCGGACGCGGCGGTGGCCCTGAGGCGATGACCTCGAACTGGGACGTTGAGGTTTTCGGGGAAGGCGGCTATAGACTTGGCTGTCTGGACCCGTAGCTCAGTTGGATAGAGCGTCGCCCTCCGAAGGCGAAGGTCGCACGTTCGAATCGTGTCGGGTCCGCCATTCTTTTCATTACGTTATCTATTCCTCCCGGCCCCCGGTGAAGCTCGGGGTAACGCCGGGGTAAAGGCGCGTCAGCGCGGCAGGATAGGGAGCCCCTATGCCGATCATCTCGATGCAATCGGTCGCCAAGACCTACAAGTCGGGCCAGACGGCCCTCCACCCGACCGACCTCGCGGTGGAGAAAGGCGAGATCTTCGCCCTGCTCGGCCCCAATGGCGCCGGCAAGACGACGCTCATCAGCATCGTCTGCGGCACGGTGACCATGAGCGCCGGCTCGGTCACGGTGGGCGGACACGATATCCTGCGCGACTACCGCGCCGCTCGCGCAATGATCGGCCTTGTGCCGCAGGAGATCGCACTCGACATTTTCGCCACTGTCCACAACACCGTGCGCTTCAGCCGCGGCCTGTTCGGTCGCGCGTCAGATCCCGCCTACATCGAGCAGGTGCTGCGCGACCTCTCCCTGTGGGAGAAGCGCGACACGAAGGTCATCGAGCTGTCGGGCGGCATGAAGCGGCGCGTGATGATCGCCAAGGCGCTGAGCCACGAGCCCGGCATCCTGTTCCTTGACGAGCCCACCGCCGGCGTGGACGTGACCCTGCGGCGCGACATGTGGGCGCTCGTGCAGCGGCTGCGCGAGCGCGGGGTCACCATCATCCTGACCACCCACTATATCGAGGAGGCTGAGGAGATGGCGGACCGCATCGGCGTCATCGACAAGGGCAGGTTGCTGCTTGTCGAGGAGAAGGCTGCACTGATGCGCCGGCTCGGCAAGCGGCGACTCACCATCACTCTGCGCGAGCCGCTCGCTGAGATCCCCGCCGCGCTTGTGGACTGGCCGCTGGAGCGTAGCGCGGACGGGCTCACGCTCGTCTACAGCTTCGACGCGCGGAGCGAGGAGACCGGCATGCCCTCGTTGCTGCGCGTGCTCGATGCGCAGGGTATCGCGATCGCCGATCTCGACACCGGGCGAAGCTCGCTCGAGGACATCTTCGTTGCGCTCGTAGGGCACGCGGCATGAGCGCGAGGGCGTTCAACGCGGCCGGCGTCTGGGCGATCTACCGCACCGAGATGGCGCGCATGGTGCGCACGGTGTGGCAGAGCGTGGCGACGCCGGTGATCACCACCGCGCTCTACTTCATCGTCTTCGGCGGCGCGATCGGCTCTCGCATGCAGAATGTCGGCGGCGTCGGCTATGGCGCGTTCATCGTGCCCGGCCTCATCATGCTCTCGCTGCTGACGCAAAGCATTTCGAACGCCTCGATCGCCGTCTACTTCCCAAAATTCACCCGCACGATCGCGGAGATCCTCTCGGCGCCAATCTCTGCCGTGGAGGCGGTGCTGGCCTATGTCGGCGCGGCGGCGACGAAATCGATCGTGATCGGTCTCATTATTCTGCTGACGGCAAGCTTCTTCGTGCATGTCGAGATCGACCATCCCGTGTGGATGGTCGCGTTCATGCTGCTGACCTCGGTGGCTTTTGCGCTGTTCGGCTTCATCATCGGCATCTGGGCGGAGAATTTCGAGCAGTTGGCGATCGTGCCCTCGCTCGTGGTCACGCCGCTTACCTTCCTGGGGGGCGCCTTCTACTCGATCGACATGCTGTCCGAACCCTGGCGCACGCTGAGCCTGTTCAATCCGGTCGTTTATCTGGTGAGCGGCTTCCGCTGGAGCTTCTACGGACGGGGCGACGTGAGCGTCGGCGCAAGCCTCGGCTTCATCCTTGTCTTCATCCTGTTGTGCCTGGGGCTGCTCGTCTGGATCTTTCGCACCGGCTACCGCCTCAAGCCGTAAGCCTCGAATCGGCATCTGGGGACCCTTCCCCCTGGCGTTGCTCATGCCGATCGGTCCCGCCTGGACCTAAGGTCGTTAGGCATCGGCGGCCATCCCGGCGCGCTCCGACCATGGTGGGTGCGCCGCCCGCCGCCGTAGGAATCCGAGGTGGGCATGAAGGCTCGGTGAGCATTCACGCTGATGTGCACCAGTGAGAGCATCACCTTAACGACTTGGACTTTCCTCGGGCGGTCTAGGAGGCAAGACAGACCGGCAACGCCCGCCGTCGCCCCGCCGGCGAGTATTCTGCCGCCAGGCTGTAGTGTATAGATGTGCAGTACAATGAGAAAATCCCCGTTTAT
>DATJHU010000072.1:0-14307 GCA_035493715.1 Alphaproteobacteria bacterium
CACCACCCGGTCCTGCACCGTCCAATGCAGCAGATGCACGCCGTCGCGGCTGAGATCGCCCTCGGTATAGCCGTTCTGCGGATCGGGAATGACGATATCGTATTGCCGCCTGCCACCGCGGGCAGACTGGGCAATCGCGAATTTGGCCACGTCGTAAAGATGCGTGCAGTGCTCGGTGATATGTGGCTTCGGCCCCGGATCTTCCGGCGTCGGCCTGAGCGGCGATCCGAGCAGCGTATCCAACACCGCGACCGCGCCGGGACAGGTCGACCACGGGAACCGGATGGCCTCGCCCTTCAGCTCGGTCACGCGCGCCCCGTCATGGCGCAGACGCACGGCGAAATGGTGGAAGTCGTCCTCCATCGCCGCGACCGTCTCGAACGTGCCGGCAACCGCGATGGATTTCCGGCGGTAAAGCCGACCGGTCATCCGCGTGTCCTGGGCAGTCCCAAGGTCTGCTCGGCCACGACGCTGCGATGGACCTCGCTGGTGCCGCCATAGATCGTCGTCCCCAGCGAATGCCGATGCTTGTATTCGAGCACACCCAGCGGATCGCGGCCTTCGAAGAGCGAGTCCGGCGCGGTCAGCTCCAGCAGGTCGGCGGAATCCTTCACATAGGTCTCGCTGGTGAACAGCTTCGACATCGGCCCGTAGGCGCGACCGGGCAATCCTTCGACACCGGCCCAGACCGCGCGGCGGCACAGCAAGTCGGCGACCTCGTTGTGAATGGCGGCGCGCGCGATGCGCGCCTTCACGTCGTCCTCTTCCATGCGCGGCCTGCCGTCCGGCCCTTGCGTCTCCAACGCCCATTTGACCGCCGCCTCGACCATGGCCGGCTGGGAGATGTGATAGCCCTCGCCGCTATGTTCGAACTTCATCGCCGCCGCCATCACCGACACGGCGCCGTCGACCGGGCCCAGGCGATAGCGGTCGGGCACGCGCACGTCGGCATAGAAGGTGATGTTGGTGCGTTCCTCCTGCATCGTATGCAGGGCCTGGACCGACACGCCCGGCAGGGACATCGGCACCAGGAACATGGTCAGCCCCTTATGCTTCGGCACGTCGGGGTTGGTGCGCGTCAGCAGCAGGACATAGTCGGCGACATGCGCGCCGGTGGTGAAGACCTTCTGCCCGTTGACGATCCAGTCTTCGCCGTCCCGCTCCGCCCGCGTTTTCGCGGCGAACACATCGGAACCGCAACTGGGCTCGGTGAAGCCCAGGCACGAGGCGGCCTCGCCGGCGGCGAAGCGCGGCAAGGTTTCCTGCTTCAGTTCATCGGAGCCGAACAGCATGACCATCCGGGCGCCCATGTTGGTGGTGCCGGGAACGACGCGGTTGACGTCCCGCGCCTCGAACGCAACGCCCAGCGCCGACTGTTCATAGGCGCCGCGCCCCTGCCCGCCATATTCGACCGGCCAGTCGGGGAACAGCAGCCCGGCCTTGCCAAGCTTGCGATTGAAATCGGGATCGAAGCCGTCCAGCGACTCCGCCAGCCGGTCGACCAGATCGGGTGTCAGGTTCTCGTCGCAGAAGCGGTGGATCTCGGCGGCGAAGGCCTCGGCCTTTTCGCCGTATCCGAAATCGAGCCCGATCTCGCCGGCATCGGGCAACGGAGCCCAGCCGGTCTTACCCCACAGGCGATCGGCGGCGCGGATCAGCTCATCGCGCGGATCGCCGAGCGGCAACGCCATCGCCTTGCCGCGCCGGAAATAGAGCTGCACGTCATATTCGACCGACAGGCCGTAACCGCCGAATGTGCGGAGCGCGCGCACCAGCGCGTTGGAGGTTGCGCGGTTCGCCCACCAGAAGGCCATCGACAGCATCGCCGCGGCATCGCCATGCCCCTCGGCGACCGCCCAGATCGCCCGGCGCACCAGAAGCTGCGCGCCCTCGATATCCGTGATCGAATCCGCCAGCGGGTGCGAAACGCCCTGATAGGTGCCGATGGGCCGGCCGAACGCTTCCCGCTCGGTCGCGTACTCGGCGGCCATCTCGATCGCGCGGCGGCCAAGCTCGGCAACGGTCGCGGCGGTCAGGATCTTCCATTCCTCGACGGCCGCCAAATAGGCGTAGCGTGCATCCGGACCGTTCGCGAGGATATGACGTGTCCGACCCTCGGGATTGGCAAAATCGATCCGCGCGATCGGTGCCTTGCCGAGATTGTCCGGCGTCGCCATCGCCGGCGCGCCGGCCAGAAGGCCGACCTCGTCCTCGTCGAGGTAGAGGATCGCATCGGCAATGGCAGCACCCGGCACGACCTGCCGCGGTTTCATGTCCGGCTCGTGCAGGGCCAACGTGACGATGGCCTCGCCCTGGGACAGGCGTTGCAGCCAAGCCTCGCCCGCGCCGCCCAGTTCGGACATCAGGCGGCTGGCGACGATGGTTTCGACGATGGGCGCAGCGGCAAGGTGGCGTCCGGCAATCTCGGCGATCAGCGCGGCGTCGAGCAGGCTCATGCCGCCCCCGCCATGCTCCTCCGCCACCCGCATCATCGGGATGCCGAAGGCGACCAGTTCCGCCCACAGCTTTGCGTCGTGGCCCAGCGGCTCCGCCGAGCGGATTCGCGCCGGCGTCGATTCCACGCGCAACAGCTTTGCGATGCTGTCGCGCAGCAGTTCCTGTTCTTCGGTAAGTGCCAGATTCATAATGTCAGTGACCGAACAGTTTCTTGACCTCGACGAGGCTGACCTTCATCGACGGCGTGCGCGGCAGGGCATCGACAACAGCGATCCGCGTCGGGATATGCACCGCCGTCAACCGGCCGCGCAGGTGGGCCTTGATGGTCTCGTCGCCGGGATAGGCCTGTCCTGCCTTGAGCTCGATCGCCGCGACCGGCACCTCGCCCAGGCGGTCGTCGGGGATGCCGACCACCGCCGCATCGGCGACGGCCGGATGGCTGCGCAGCCCCGCGGCGACGGTTTCCGGCATGATCTTGAACCCGCCGCGCGAGATGGCGCCGTCATTGCGGCCGAGATGGAAGACGAAGCCGTCCTCATCCAGGATCACAAGGTCGGTCGTGCGGATGAAGTCATCGCTCATCAGCGGCACCCGAGCCTCGAGCAGGCCGGGCTTGCCAGGCGGCAGGACGGCGCCAGTCTCAGGATCGACGACGCGCAGATCGGTGCCAGGTGCGGCCCGGCCGATGCTGCCGCGTTTGGACTTGCCGAACGGCTCGCGCATGTCCGGCGTCCAGCGCACCAGCGTGCCGCCGAACTCGGTCGCGCCATAGCCCCAATAGATCGGGATGTCGTAGGCCGCCTCGAACGCCTCCTGGATCTCGGGGGTCAGCGCCCCGCCGCCGCCGAACACCGCGCCGACGCCGGGAAAATCTTCTTTGGATAGCTTGGCGTCGAGCAGCATCTTCACCGCCGGCGGCGACAGGCCGAGGATCGGCGGTCTGTGCCGGCGCATCGCGGAAACGAATTCCGGCACGTTGAATTTTTCCAGGATGATCATCGGCGTCGTGCCGGCGGCGCAGCCGATCAGCTGGCACAGCCCGCTGACATTGCCGATCGGACCGGAGACGATCTGCGGTGGCCGTCCGCCCGGCGGTGCTTCGCCCAATGTGAAACTCATCACCGAGCGCTCCAGCATGGGAAAGCCGATCAGGATGCGCTTGGGTGCACCGGTGGTGCCACTGCTGAGCAGTTCGATTCCCGGCTCGGCCGGCGCGGCGCGGTGCGGCCCCGGTCCCATGGCGGAAATGCCGTCGACCCGACGGATCGGCTTGTCCAGATCACCGGTCGCAAGCCCCAGCGTGCCGGCGCCCTTGGCCGCAGCGATCTGCAGATCGCCCCAGTCCTGGGGGTCGGCAACCACGGCGGCAAGCTTGAGCTTCGTCAGATCACCCGCCATCGCCTCGGCGGACTGGGCAGAATAAATCATCGTGACCGGGCGGCGATGAACGACGAGGCCGAGTATCGCGGCACCCAGGAACGGCCGGTTGCGGGCGATGACACCGACAGGCGCCTCCCGCGGCACGCCGGCCTCTGCCAGCACGGCCTCCAGCGCATCGCCGATCGCGACCAGATCGCCCCAGCTATACGCGACCTCTTTGTACTCCGCCCCGAAACCGTCTCTCTTCGCGGTCAGCGCCGCCGCCAGCTGATCGGGAAAATCCATTGTCGTCCCTGTCCCCTTCGTTCATCCGATATCCGCCCGACATCGGCCGCGCAGTCAAGCGTCTAGCAACAAACGACCAAACATTTGCTTGGTTTTTGCCGACGAAAAATATTTCCCGCCGCCTGTCTGCAACAGGCATAGTCGTTCGTCCTTAGGGAAACGGAGGGCAAACCCGATGCTGTACACGCTGCTTTGCTACAACGACGAGGACGTCGTCTGGTCGTGGACGAAGGAACAGGACGACGCGGTCATGGCGCGGCTGAATGTGGTTCACGAGCAGCTGACCAGGGAGGGAAAGCTGGGCCCGGCCCTTCGACTTTTCCCGACCACGTCGGCCACTACGCTGCACAAGAATCAAGATCCGCCCGTCGTCATCGACGGACCGTTCACCGAGAGCAAGGAAACGCTGCTCGGCTTCTATGTCATCGATGTCGAAAACCTGGAGGCGGCGCTGGACGTCGCGCGCCGGCTGGCCGATGCCAATCCCGGCGGCGCCTATGAGGTACGGCCGGTCGCGCTCTTTACCCCCGACGGACGGGCCGGCGCCGCCCGATGACCGACATGGCCTGGATCGACGCGGCGCTGACCGCGGCGCGGCCCCAGGTCCTGGGCGCCCTGCTGCGTTATTTCCGCGACATGGATACCGCGGAGGAAGCCTTCCAGGATGCCTGCCTGCGCGCGCTGAAAAACTGGCCGAAGAACGGGCCGCCGCGCGATCCCGGCGCCTGGCTGATCATGGTCGGGCGCAACGCGGCACTGGACGGCGTGCGGCGCGGCGCAAAGCAGACCGAGCTGCCGCCGGAAGACATCTTGTCCGACCTGGAGGACGCAGAAACCAACCTCGCGGAACGGTTGGACGATTCGCATTATCGCGACGACGTGCTGCGGTTGCTGTTCATGTGCTGCCACCCCGATCTGCCGGCAACGCAGCAGATTGCGCTGGCCTTGCGCATCGTTTCGGGGGTTCCGGTCAGGCGGATCGCGAGGGTTTTCCTGGTCGGCGAAGCGGCGATGGAGCAGCGGATCACGCGCGCCAAGGCCCGCATCGCCGCCGCCGAAATGTCATTCGAGGCGCCCGGCGCCATTGAGCGCACGCAACGGCTGCAGGCGGTTGCCGCAATGGTTTACCTGGTTTTCAACGAGGGTTATTCCGCGGCGGACGGCATCGCCCGCGCCGAGCTGTGCGGCGAGGCGATCCGACTGGGTCGCCTGCTGCTCAGGATGTTCTCGACCGAACCGGAGATCATGGGCCTGATGGCGCTGATGCTGCTGCAGCATGCCCGCACGCCGGCGCGGTTCGACCAGGGGGGCGAGATCGTGCTGCTGGAGGACCAGGACCGGTCCCTGTGGGACATCCGTGCAATCGCCGAAGGCATCTCGCTCGTCGACAAGGCGATGCGCACACGGCGGCCCGGCCCCTATCAGGTGCAGGCGGCCATCGCCGCGCTCCACGCCCGCGCATCCAAGCCGGAAGACACTGACTGGCACGAGATATCACTGCTCTATGCGACGCTTGAGCGGATGCAGCCCTCCCCAGTCATCACGCTCAACCGCGCGGTCGCGGTCTCGAAGGTGGAGGGGCCGGAGGCGGCTTTGGCCATCGTCGAGCCGCTAGCGGACAAGCTATCGGCCTATTTCTATTTCTTCGGCGTCAAAGGCGCCCTGCTGTTGCAGCTCGGGCGGACCCGCGAGGCACATGTCGCGTTCGATCAGGCGATCGCACTCGCCAACACCCCGGCCGAGGCCGCGCATATCCGCCTGCATCTCGACCGGCTGATGCGCGAAGGCGCGCAGAAGGCCGCCTCTTAAAATATTTTCGCCGGTGGTGTCGGCACGGGGAAGCCCCGTTCGTCCTTTGGGGGAAGGCAAGCAAGGAGGATGGCAATGGAAAAGATCACACCCTGCCTGTGGTGCAACGACAATGCCGAAGAGATGGTCAATTTCTACAAATCGATCTTCCCGGAGACAGAAGTGCTGGATGTCAGCCACAACGACGGGAAGGTCCTCGTCATGATTTTCCGGCTGAACGGCCAGGAGATCATGGCGCTGAACGGCGGTCCGATATTCCCCCATTCGGAAGCTTTCTCGTTCTATGTCGCCTGCGACACGCAGGAACGGATCGACCACTACTGGAACAGGCTGATCGCCGATGGCGGCTCGCCCAGCCGCTGCGGCTGGCTGAAGGACAAGTTCGGCCTGTCCTGGCAGATCGTGCCCAGCATGATGGGCGAACTGCTGAAGAATCCGCGCGCCATGCCGGTGATGTTCACCATGGCGAAGCTCGATATCGCGGCGCTCAGGGCCGCCTGAACCCAATCAACCTATCGTTTGAGGAGAGACGACATGAACGCCATGACCAATGCCCCAACCGACGAACGCGAGCTGGTCCTGACCCGGCTGATCGACGCCCCGCGCGAGCTCGTCTATCGCGCCTGGACCGACGCCGAACTGCTGAAGAAGTGGTTCGCGCCCCTGCCCTACACGACCCCGCACGCCGAGTTGGACGTGCGTCCGGGTGGGTCGAACCTGATCGTCATGAAGGGTCCGGAAGGCCCCGAGATGCCGAATCGCGGCGTCTATCTGGAAGTCGTGCCGAACGAGCGGCTGGTCTTCACCGACGCCTATACCGAGGCGTGGCAGCCGTCGCAGAAACCCTTCATGACGGTGATCCTGACCTTCGAGGAGGAAGACGGCAAAACCCGCTACACCGCCCGCGTCCGCCACTGGACCCCCGACGATTGCGAGGCGCACGAAAAGATGGGTTTTCATCAGGGCTGGGGCATCTGTGCTGACCAGATGACCCAGCTCGTGATGGGATTGAAGTAAGCGTCAGCAAAGTCAGGAGACCGTAGGTCAAACCCGATGCCTAAACCCGCACCACCGTCCGGCCGGTGGTCTTGCTCGCGGCCATGGCCTCGAAGGCCTGCGGCACCTGGCTGAAATCGACGGTGCTGCCGATGACCGCCTTGATCTTCCCGGCGGTGTAGAGATCGACGATCCCCTTGGTGATCTCCGCGCCCTTGCTGTGCGGAGCGAAGTTCCAGCCGGTATGGGCCTTCATCATCGCGACCGCCTGGTCGGGGGCATAGGACAGCAGCACGCCGCGCATGTCGAAATTGCCCATCGACAGCTGGCGCGGCACCAGGAATTTCTCGTCCACCACCACTTTGTTGGACGCGAAGCCCATCATCATATAGCGGCCGTTATAGCCGATCGCCTTGAAGCTCTGCTGCATCACCGCCTCGCCGACATTGTCGAACACCATGTCGACGCCCTTGCCGGCGGTCTGCTCCAGCACGATCTTGGTGAAATCCTCGGTCTTGTAGTTGATCGCCACCGCCGCCCCCAGGTCGCGGCACAGCTTCAGCTTGTCATCCGACCCCGCCGTGGCGAACACCTTGGCCCCACGCGCAACCGCAAGCTGGATCGCCGCCGAGCCCGCCCCGCCTGCCGCGGCATGGATCAGCACGGTCTCGCCCGCCTTCAGCCCGCCGCGCTCATAGAGGCCGATCCAGGCGAGATGGAACGGGAAGTACAAAGCCGCCGCATCGGGGAACGGCACGCTGTCCGGCATGTCGAAAGTCGAGCCAGCGGTCACGATAGAGTATTCGGCGAAGCCGCCATGCGCGCCCTTGGTGGTCGCGACCACGCGCTTGCCGGCCCAGGCTTCCGTCCCCGGGCCGCATTTATCGACGATCCCCATCACCTCCATGCCGGGGCTGTAAGGGCGCTGCGGCTCGGCCATCATGTTGCCGCCGCGGATACGCTCCAGGTCGTTAAGGTTCAGCGGGATACCCTGGTTCTTGATCAGCAGCTCGCCTGGGCCGGGCTCGGGAATATCGACCGTATCCAGCTTCAGCGCGGTCTTCGGCTCGCCATATTCGTGCGTCCGCCAGGCCTTCATCGTTGCCATGTCTTTCCCCTGTCTTCGTCGTTCTCGGGCTGAATTATGCGTCGGGCCGCAGATCGAAGCGTTCGATATAGCTGCGGAATGTATCGCTGACTTCGTCCATCCGCACGCCGTATTCGGCTGGATCGTAGAGATGGACGCCGTGCACGCCGGGCGGGTTCTCTGCGATGAACTTGCGCATCGCTGCGGCCCCTTCTTCGCTCATCGGCAGGCCGAACGTGTCGTAAATCTTCTCCACCACGCCGAACTGGTTCCGAACGAAGTCGGAGAACAGCACATCCAGGAAAATCGCGTCCGGATATGTCTTGGCCATCCGCACCGCCCAGACATGCTCCAGCTTGTCCTTCAGCCGAACCGACCAGTCGGCCGCGATCTCGACCTTGTCGACATGATCGCTGCCCAGAGTCCGGACCAAGGCCGTCAGGCTGGCATAGGAGGTCAGCGACTTGATCGGATGGCGTTGGGTGAAGACGATCCGCGCATCGGGATAGGTGCTGAGCAGATGCTCCAGCCCCCACATATGCGCCCCGGTTTTCAGCACCCAGCGGTCCAGCATGTGCCCGGACTGCAGATGCTGAAGCTGCTTATGGTGGAAGTCGTAGACATGCGACCAGTCCGCCCCTTGATCGACCCAGTCCTGATAGCCGTTGACCCTGAACTGGTTGTGGAAGAGCGGCGTGCACATCGCCTCCCCCATCAGGGTCACGCATTCCTGGCTGAGCTGCGCGCCCATCGGGTGCATCGCCTTGAATTGCGGAATCGCCGCCCTGACGGGCCCGAACGACGCCTCGCAGGTGGCGATGCGCGGATCGGTCTCGAAGGTCGCGGTCTGCGGGGGCGGCGAGGGAAACATCACCTCCCAGGTCAGCGGCGCGCGGTTGGCCGGATCCTGCGCCAGGATATCGTGCAGGATGGTGGTGCCGGTGCGCGGGAAGCCGATGATGAAGACCGGCTTCACGATCTTCTGCCGCGCGATTTCCGGATAGCGTTTGCGGTCGTTGACGTAGTTCAGGCGGTTGACGATGTGGCCCATCGCCACGTTCTTGGCGATATACACGCCGGTGTCGTTCAGCATGGCATCGTCGCGCAGGCTGTCGACGAAACGCCCCAGCCCTTCCACGAATTGCCCGCCGCCGAAATCCTCCAGGCCGCCGGTACGCTCACGCGCCTCGGCGATCAGGGAGTCTGCGGTAAAGTTCAGCGGAAAATCGGTCACGTTCGGTCCTCGAGCACTAAGGGTGAGGGGGATTTCAGATTTTCTGGTCATCACTCCGGCTTCAGATCGAACCGCTCGATATATGGCCGGAACTGGGCGCGCACGACCGCCGGGTCGATGCCGTATTCGTGCGGCTCATAGCGGTGGATGCCGTGCTTGCCCTGCGGATTGTCGGCGATGAAGAATTTCATCCGGGCCGCCGCCTCGTCCGACATCGGCAGGTCGAACGCCTTATAGATCTGCTGGACCACGGCGAACTGATCGCGCACGAATTCGGAGAAGCGCATGTCGTAGAATATGGCCTGCGGGTAATCCCTGGCCGCGCGCACGGCGATGGCCTGCTCCAGCTTGGCCTTCAGCCGGGCGTTCCAGTCCTGCGCGACCGCGAACTTGTCGACATGGTCGCTGCCCATCTCGTTCACCAGCGCGGTCAGGCTGGCATAGGAGGTCAGCGACTTTACCGGATCGCGGTGGGTGAAGACGATGCGGGCGTCGGGGTAGGTGGCCAGCAGGTGATCCAGCCCCCACATATGCGCCCCGGTTTTGAGCACCCAGCGGTCGAGCTTATGACCCGATTGCAGATGCTGAAGCTGCTTCTTGTGGAAATCATAGACATGCCCGCGGTCGGCGGTGTCGACCCAATCCTGATAGGTCGGAACGCGGAACTGGTTGTGGAACAGCGGCGTCGACATGGTGTCGCCCATCATCACCACGCATTCCTGGGAAAGCTGCGCGCCCGTCGGATGCATCGCCTTGAACAACTCCCGGCGGAAATCCGGCGGCGGAAACCCGGCCTGGGTCTTGGCGATACGGGGGTCGGTCTCGAAGGTCGCGGTCTGCGGCGGCGGCGAGGCATAGGTCACCTCCCAGGTGAGGGGCGCGCGATTGGCCGGGTCCTGCGCCAGTATGTCGTGCAGGATGGTTGAGCCGGTGCGGCCCAGTCCGACGATGAAGACCGGCTTTTCGATTTTCTGCTCGGCGATGGCCGGATAGAGCTTGCGATCGTTGACGATGTTCAGGCGGTTGACGATGTGCTGCATGCAGCGCTTGTGGGCAATGTACTGCCCGGTATCGTTCAGCCGCGCATCGCGCTCCAGCGAATCGATAAAGCGCTCAAGCCCCTCGACGAACGGCCCGTCGCCGAAATCCGTCAGCCCGCCGGTCTCCGCCGACGCCTCGTCGATCACCGACTTGGCGGTAAAGTTCAGCCTGGATACGCTCATGACGCTTCCCCGTCCCTGTCCGGCGGGTCGAGCTCATCAGAGCCTCTTTCAAAACCGCCGCCGACATGAATCATTCAATGCTGTATGATTTGTCAACGAGAAATCATACATTGCTGTATGATTTTGTGATTATGTCAGGGAGCGAAGCGTTGGAGGCAGCGGCAAGACAGGTCCGGCGGGTTGGGCGGCCGACGCAGAAGAATACGCTGCGAAAGAGCGAGAACCTGCTGGAGGTCGCCACCGCTTTGTTTGCCGAGCGCGGCTTCAACGGCACCACGATGCTGGAGATCGCCGAGGCCGCCGACCTGGGCCGGCAGGCGCTTTACGGACGATTCCCCGACAAGGAGAGCCTGTTCGTCGCCGTGATCGCGCGGCTGCGCGACGAGAACATCTTCCAGCCGGCGCCGCCGACCGACGCCCTGCCCGTCGGCGAGTCCTTAAGCAAACGCCTGCGCGCCATCATGAGCAACTGCGCCGAGCCGAAGCCGACGCTGATCCACAAGCTGGTCATGCGCGACGGTAATTTGTTCCCCGACCTGTTCGCGCTACTGGGCGAATCCACGCTCAACACCTACACCCGCCCGCTGGCCGCCTATCTGTCACACGCGGCCGAGACCGGCCTGATCCGCGACATCGACGCGATGGAGGTCGCCACCATGTGCATGGACCTGATCTTCGCCGAACACGCCCGCGCGGCCTATCGCGGGACGCCGCTGTCGGTGGCGCATATCAACCGGCACGCGGACCGGATTGCGGCGTTGGTACTGGAGGGGATTGGGGATGGTTGAGAGGACGTCAAATACATGCCGACGGGTTGCAGTTCGCCGTTCCGCGACAACCGGAACTAAACCCTCCAACCGCTCTTGTTGATGTATGTACAGTTACGGAAGCAAGATTTCCTGCCCGTCCTGCGGATTCGAACATGTCGTTCGGGTGGGCGAAATCAAGAATCATCGGCAGATCGTTTTCGTATGCACTTCGTGCGGAAGCCCGAATGCGATCGATACAGCCACCGTCAAGGTGACCGAAAAAGCTAAGCTTCCGCCGGCACTGCGGTTACAACCCAAGCTAGTGGCTTAAAGTCCGACCCTCACCGCCGCGACATCGTTGCCTGGAACAGTCCGTTTTAGGATCAATCGCCATTCCGGCACGCCAAGCCTCGCGACCGATGCAAACAAACGAATGGATATTCTCCACATGCGGGACTATGGGGGCGAAATTTCCTGCCCGATGTGCGGGCATAAACATCATGTCACGCCCAGACAGCTTCAGACCGAAATTCAGATCGTCTTCCACTGTGCGAACTGCGGCACCGATGTGACGCACGAAAATTCAGTTGCGCGCGAAATCGCCGCCGGGATGAATGCCATCAGGGCCAGCCTGGAAAAGCTGAATATCTAAGAGAATTTCCACCCACCCGGCGAAACGGGAGGATCGGGGCGAAATGACCGAGAGGGCGTTGACATGGATGCAGGCCTGAGACCATCACCGGGTTTCGTGCTGGTCCTATGGGCGTCCTGTCTGGCGATGCTGGCGGTCGGCGGGAACAGCACGGCTATCATGGCAGCCTTGCCGACGATGACGGCCGACCTATCGCTAAGCCCCGCCGGTGCGCAATGGGCGGTCAACGCCTATCTTGTGACCTCCGCCGCGTGCACCGTGCTGGGCGGACAGGCGGCTGACAGGTTCGGGGCGCGGCGCGCGGCGATGGGCGGGTTCGTGCTGTTCATCCTCGCGTCCTGCATCATCGCCCTTGCCGGAACCCAAGATCTTCTGCTGGTCGGCCGATCGCTGCAGGGCTTCGCGGCATCGTTTGCGGTGCCGGGCACGCTGGCCGCGGTCAACACCGATGCTACGCCGGAACGCAAGGCGGCGGCGATCGGCGCCTGGACAGGGCTGCTGGTTCTCGGTTTCAGCATCGGTCCGCTGATCGGCGGCCTGCTGACCCATGTCGCCGGCTGGCGGACCATCTTCTGGTTCAATGCCGGGCTCATGACTATGGCAGCCATCGGTCTGGCCGCGGCGGGCTTGGCCTCGACGGGATCCGGGGCGCACAGCCGGCGCACCGACTGGCTCGGCTTCGTCTTGCTGGCCACGTTCATGGTGGCTCTGGTCTTCGGCCTGCATGCGGTGCCTCATGCCGGCTCGGCGCCGCTGGAAGCGGCCGTGCCGTTCGTGGTGGCAGCGGTTGCGCTCGCCCTGCTGCTGGCGGCGGAGCGGCGCGTCGCGGCCCCGCTGGTCGATCTCAGTTTCTTCTCGCGGCGCGGGTTCGTGATGGGCGTGGCCATCGGCGCGCTGTCGATGTTCTGCATCATGGCGCTGCTGTTCCACTTCAACCTTTATGCGCAGAGCCGTGACGGGCTCCGCCTTACGCCGCTGGAGGCGGGCGCCGCCTTGTTACCGCTGGGCGCGGCGCTGCTGGCGCTTGCTCTCTCGGCATCGGCCTTGGCGGCCCGGATCGGGTTGCGCACGGCCATGACGGGCGGGTTGGTGACGATCGTGGTCGCCGCCGCCGTTCTCGGCGTGGCGGTCGTGGAGCGCCAGATGGCCCTGCTGGCGGTCGGCTTCCTGCTGATGGGCGGAGGGCTGGCGGTGCCTTACGCTTCCGCCCCCCGGCTGGCGCTGTCCGCGCTGTCGCCCGCGCAGGCCGGCCAGGGCTCGGGCATCGTCAATGCCTGCACCTTCCTGGGCGGCAGCGCCGGCGTCGCGACCGGCGCCATCGCCTCCACGCTGGGCAGCTTCCCGGCAGTGCTGGCGATGATCGCCATTGCCGGCCTTGCCGGCGCGGCGCTCAGCCGGTTCATCGCGAAGCCGGCATAGACCAAAATCAGTCGCGCGTCGCGACGCCGGTTGCGATGGCGCCTTTGTCGGTTTCGATAACTGGAGGCGGTCTTGAGCCGATCTGAAGAGACTCGATTCTCTTGAACGTAGACTTCCCTAAGCCACCGCCAAGCGTGCCGCTGATCGCCTCGGAAAATTCGATGTTCCGGCCCTTGGCATTGTCGTTGATTGCGCCGATCAACATACCCAAATCGCGAATATCTTTCGTGAACATGAGGCGCCCTTTACGGGAGGCAAAGGTCTTCTTCGACGATGCCGTGCCGATCCAATACATCGTATCGCGCCCGCCCTGAAAATTGGGAGGGTAGGTCACGGTTATCGTCGTGACATCGACCCATTTTATCGATTTCCATTTGCGACCAAACACCGTCGAAGCGATTTGTTCAGAATTTACGAAAACCCCGGAATAACCGAGCAGAAACAACACATCCATCAGGAACATAAAAACAGCCAAAACCAACATAAGTATTGAAGTTGCCGCATCGGCGTCTCGGATACTCAAGAAAGCAATAGGCCCCAGAATGAGGAAAAAAATAAACGCAACCACGATCCGGAGCTTAGGCACCCAGCCATAATGGAAATGTAGTTCATGCATCGAGCGCTATCCCGCCTGATAAGGCCGCGATCAGTCCCGCGTCGCGACCCCGGAGGCCACGGCGCCCTTGTCGGTCTGGATGAACTGCAGCGTGGCGCCCGACGGCGTGGTGAACTCGTCGTAATGGGTGAGCACGTTGTTCTCGTCCTTGTCGATTTCCTTGACCGCGCAATTAGGCATGACCTTGTAGGTACCGGTGAACGTGCCCGTCGTCGTGACGGTCTTGCCCTTCACTGTGGTCACCGTCGTGACCCTGCCCTGCGAGGTGCCGTCGCCCTTGTAATAAGAGTAGCCCGCGCTGGAGGTCGGGAGGGATTCTCCGGCGACGATGTTGAAGCCGTTGATGTGGTAGGTGTAGAGCCCGGTCAGCGTACCGTTATTGCAGGTCACCGAGATTGCA
>DATJHU010000073.1:0-17057 GCA_035493715.1 Alphaproteobacteria bacterium
GCCGGCCGCCGGATCCTCCGCCGTCACGCGCGCCTCGATCGCTGAGCCGTTGGCGACGATATCGGTCTGCGCCAGCGGCAGGCGTTCGCCGTCGGCGGCCCGGATCTGCCACTCGACAAGATCCAGCCCGGTGATGAATTCGGTTACGGGATGTTCGACCTGCAGACGGGTGTTCATCTCCAGGAACCAGGGGCCGCCGGCGGATGTGCCGGCGGCGTCGGCGTCCAGGATGAATTCGACCGTACCCAGCGAATCGTAACCGATCGCCTTGCCCAGCTTCACCGCCGCGTCGAACAGTGCGGTACGGACCGAATCGCTCAGGTTCGGGGCGGGGGCTTCCTCGATCACCTTTTGATAATTGCGCTGGATCGAGCATTCGCGCTCGAACAGATGGACCAGGTTGCCATGCTTGTCGCCGGCGAGCTGAACCTCGATGTGCCGGGGTCTCACGATCAGCTTCTCTATAAGAAGAGAGGGATCGCCGAATCCGGCCTGCGCTTCAGCGCGGGCCAGCGCCAACGCGGGGATAAGCTCCGCCTCGCTTTGGACGGCACGCATACCACGTCCGCCGCCGCCGGCAGACGCCTTGATCAGGACGGGGAACCCGATGGACTTGGCTGCCGCCAGCAGCGTGTCGTCGTCCTGCGCGTTTCCGTGGTAGCCCGGCACGCAGGGCACGCCCGCCGTCTCGGCGATGCGTTTCGATTCGATCTTCGAACCCATCGCGGCAATTGCCGCCGCGGAGGGGCCGACCCAGGCAATGCCGTTGGCCGCGCAATATTCCGCCAGCGTCACCCGCTCCGACAGAAAGCCGTAACCGGGATGGATCGCGTCGGCGCCTGTCTGCTTAACAGCATCCAGAATCGCATCGACATTCAGATAGGAGCCGGCAGCCTCGGCCTGGCCGATTCGTACGGCCTCGTCGGCGGTCGCGACATGCAGCGCGTCTTTATCCGCGTCGGAATAGACTGCGACCGTCGCGATGCCCATGCGCTTGGCGGTCCGCATGATACGGCAGGCGATCTCGCCGCGATTGGCGACCAACAATTTACGGATTGTCATGATTACATCCGATACACAGGTGCGCGGCCGGTCTTGGGCGGCTCGGCGGCGGCCAGCGCCAGGACAAGACCCAAGATGTCGCGGGTCTGCGCCGGCTCGATGATGCCGTCGTCCCACAGGCGGGCGGTCGCGTAATACGGGTCGCTCTGTTCGGTAAACTGCGCGCGGGTCTTGCGCTCCAACTCCACCAGCTCGGCGTCGGAGGCGGCGTCGCGCTTCACGCTGGTTTTTCTAAGTTCCAGCAGAACGTTGGTTGCGATGTCCGGGCTCATCGTGGCGATGCGCGAGTTGGGCCAGCTGAACAGGAAGCGCGGCTCGAACCCACGTCCGCACATGCCGTAATTGCCGGCGCCGTACGACCCGCCGATGATGACGGTAAAGCGCGGCACCCGCGCCGCCGCCACGGCATAGACCAGCTTGGCGCTGTGCTTGGCGATGCCGCCCCGCTCCGCGTCCAGGCCGACCATGAAGCCGGTGATGTTCTGTAGGAAAAGCAGCGGAATGTTGCGCTGGTCGCACAGTTCGATGAAATGCGCGCCCTTCACTGCGGATTCCGAGAAAATCGGGCCGTTATTGCCGATAATCCCGACCGGGTAGCCATGGATGTAGGCCGTGCCGCAGACCAGTTCGCTGCCCCAATCCGGCTTGAATTCCTGGAACTCGCTGCCGTCCACCATGCGGGCGAGCACCTCGCGCACGTCATAGGGGTTCTTCGGATTGGCCTCGATGATGCCGGAAATCTCATCCGCATCGTAGAGCGGCGGCTTGGCCGGCCGCGTCGCGGCGTAATTCTCCCGTCGGGCGTTCAGCCCGCCCACGATGTCACGCAGTTTCTTCAGCGCAGCCGGCTCGTCCTCAGCCAGATAATCGGACACGCCGGAGACGCGGGTATGCATCTCCGCTCCGCCCAGAGTCTCACCGTCGACGACCTCGTTGATGGCTGCCGCGACGATCGACGGGCCGCCCAGATGGATTCGGGCATTGCCCTTCACCATCACGACCTCGTCCGACAAAGCCGGGATATAGGCGCCGCCGGCGGTGCAGCCGCCGAACACGGCCGAGATCTGCGGGATACCGTCGGCCGACAGGCGGCACTGATTATAGAAGGTGCTGCCGAAATGGCCCTTGTCCGGGAACACCCGGTCCTGCTCCGGCAGGTAGGCGCCGCCACAATCCACCAGATAGAGGCAGGGCAGGCGGTTTTCGCGTGCGATCTCCTGTGCGCGCACGTGTTTCTTCACCGTTTCGTGGAAGAACGAACCGCCCTTCACCGTGGCATCGTTGGCGATGATCATGCAGGCCACGCCCTGGACGATACCGATTCCGGTGACCACGCCGGCACCCGGAACCTCGTTGTCGTAAAGGCCCCAGGCCGCCAACGGCGACAGTTCCAGGAACGGGGTGAACGGATCGACCAGCAGATCGATCCGGTCGCGCACCAGCATCTTGCCGCGCTTGTGGTGGCGGTTGACATGCGCTTCGCCGCCGCCCGCGACGGCGTATTGCAACGCCCCGCGCAGCGTGTCGATCAGGCCCTGATAGCGCTCCTTGTTTTCCTTGAACTGCGCGGATTGCGGGACAATGCGGGATTTGATGACCGGCAAGCTCGATGTCTGCATCACTTGCCCATCCGCTTGGCGATTTCTTCCAGCATCACTTCGGTCGCACCGCCGCCGATCGACTGGACGCGGGCGTCGCGCACCATCCGTTCGATGGCGCTCTCGCGCAGATAGCCCATGCCGCCGTGGAATTGCTGGCAGTCATACATCACGTCGTTGACCAGCTCGCCGCACAGTGCCTTGACCATCGACACTTCCTTGACGCAGTCGCGGCCCTGACCGTCCAGCCATGCGCAGTGATAGACGAATTGCCGGGCGGACTCGATCCGCGCCGCCAGCATCGCCAGGCGCTGCCGGATCGCCTGCTTCTCCCATAAGGGCGCGCCGAAGGCCTTGCGCTGCGTCACCCAATCCAATGTCAGGTCCATTGCCGCCTGGCATTCGCCCAGCGCCTGCGCACCAAGCACCATGCGTTCGTTCTGGAAGTTGCGCATGATCGAATAGAAACCGCGATTCTCGCCGCCCAGCATGTTGGCGACCGGCACCCGGCAATCCTCGAAGATCAGCTCCGCCGTATCGGACGACAGCCAGCCCTGCTTCTTCAGCGCGCGCCCGACGGAGAAACCCGGCGTCCCTTTCTCGACCGCGAAGATCGAGATGCCGCGCGTGCCCTTCACCGAATTGTCGGTCTTGGCGGCGACGAAATAGAGATCGGCATACACGCCGTTGGTGATGAACATCTTCGTGCCGTTCAGCACGTAATTGTCGCCGTCCTTCTTGGCGCTGGTGCGGATCGCGGCGACATCCGACCCGGCGTCGGGCTCGGTGACCGCAACGGCGCAGATTTTCCGGCCGGCGACCAAGTCCGGCATCCACCGCTTCAGCTGCTTCTCGTTGCCGGCATTGGCCAGATGCGGCGAGGCCATGTCGGTATGGACCAGCACGGTGATCGCAAAGCCGCCGAAGGTCGATTTGCCCAGCTCTTCCGCCAGGATAACGCTGGCGATCGTATCCATCTCGCTGCCGCCATAGGCCTCGGGATAGCGGATACACAGGAATCCCAGCTCGCCCATGCGACGCAGGATGGAACGCGGCGTCATGCCTTCATCCTCCCAAGTCTCGGCATGCGGCTTCACCTCTTCGTCGATGAAGCGGCGAAGCTGTTCGCGGAACATCACATGTTCTTCGCGGAAATACGGGTTCTCAGCGGAGTCCGTGCTCTGGCCCTGGCTATCGCGACTATCCATAAAATCCCCCGGACGAATCCCGCTTTAGATGTTGGCGGCGGCATTAGCAGAAATCTGCGCGCGAGGAAATCCAACCCTCGCGGATGATTAATCACAAGACCGGCACTGACCGGTCGTCGCGGATTTCGTCGAAGTTCGTTTCGACCGGCTCGTCGCTATGGATGCAGAGCATGCTGACCGACACGATGTTCTGGCGGAAAATGTTGCGGTTGTGGCCACGGAAGTTCCCTGGCTGATACAGCGGCGCGACATGCCACCACAGCCGATAGCCCAGATCGCGGATTGTTCGGATCAGCGAGGCTGAGATTTCGATCTTATCCGCGCCGCCGTCATTTTCGACATAGAGTTTCGGCTTCAGCCGTTTGATCGTCTCCAGCCCGCCGCGGATGACCGATTCTTCCATGCCTTCGACATCGATCTTCACGAAATCCAGCCGTTCAAGGCCCAAACCATCCAAGGTCACGATGCCGACCGCTTCATTGCCTTGTTCCCCGAGCGAGACGCCGCCGAAATTGACCATTTCCTCAGGCCCCGGCGAGGAAACCATGAGAGTGCCCGGTTCCCGTCCGACACCATTCTGGTAGGTCGCTACGTTCGCTATGGCGTTCAGCGCCAGGTTGGCGCACAGCATGTGGAAAATCTTGCGCTGCGGCTCAAAGGCGAGGACGTGGCCGCCCGGGCCGACCAGCTCGGAAAATAACAGCGTGTGCGACCCGATGTTGGCGCCGATGTCGGCGACCACATCGCCGGGACGAACGATCTGGCGAAAGCTGTTACCTTCCTCCGGCCCATACTCGCCATAGGCCTCGAGGCATGGGCCGATGAAGAGATCGTTCGCCGGATAGACCATCAGCCCATAGCGCGTGCGCGTGAGCTTCACGTCGGGGGCAAGGAACTGCAGAATTTGATCCGTCACCGGGGGTATCCTGGAATCGAAACGCGAATTTTCCGGCATCGATGCAAGCGCTGACCAATTTCGGCGATTCGGCCGTCCTGTTGCCGCTGTCGGTGCTGATGCTGGTCTGGCTGATCATAGCGCGGCCGGGCCGCGCGGCAATCGGATGGGCCGTCGCGCTGGCCATCCTTTTGGCAAGCATGGCGACACTCAAAGTCTTGCTTGTCGCCTGCTCCCCCTCGGCGGGGCTGGAAAGCCCGAGTGGCCATACCGCATTCAGCATACTCGTTTACGGTGGCCTTGCCGTCATTCTGCTGGCCGGACGCAAGCCGGACTGGCTGCGCATCGGTGGGACGGCTTCGGCGGCAATCCTGATCACGGGAATCGCATGCTCGCGTGCGATCCTGGGCGCCCATAGCTGGGCCGAGGTCGCCGTCGGCGTCCTGGTCGGTACAATTGCGCTTGGCATATTCGTCAATGTTCGGGGCCGGGGACAGCCGGCTGTGCGGGGCTGGGAACTTGCCGGCCTGCTCGTGGGAACGATCGTGATCCTCACCGCGCTTCACGGCGACCAGCTGCATGTCGAAGGGCTGCTCCGGCGCCTCGGCGTGTATCTGGGCTTGCGCGCCGGTTGCCGATGAGCGAACTATCAGTTTAAGCTTTCGATAAATGAAATGTATTGATGACAAGCCGTATCGTCCGAATTACGATACTGAGTTGGAATCAATAATAAGTCTTTCACGCGGATGAAGTGTGGTCCGTCTGTTCGGGCGCCCGGGGTTGGGAGGAATATTTATGTCATTGAAAAGCAAGGCCGGATTGGCCGCGTCGCTTGCTGCCATCGCGCTGTGCGGGCTTGGTGCGTCGGCTGCGTCGGCGGCGGAAACCAGAAGCTTCGTCATCAGCTATTTCTACGACGCGAACTGGTCCGACGGTAAAACCGACTGCCCCACCGGTCTTAACCTTTCCGCGATCGATTTCTATCGCCGCGACCTGGCCAAGGCCGGGCACAGTCATGACGAGATCGAGGCGGCGCTGAAGGACTTCCCCGGCGAGGGTGGCCTGAAGCAGCCTTGGGTTCCGCTGGTCGCGCATCGCGGCAACGGCAAGGACAATGTCTACGCCCATCCGGAGACGATGGCCGATCCCGGCATGATCGAGGTCACCGGCCACTATTCCTACGGTTTCAACCTGGACGGCAAGGGCGCCGCCTCGCCCTCGAAGTTCGAGGATCCGGACACGCACGAGAAGGGCGTCAACAATAACCTGTACAAGGTCGAAGGTTGCATCCGCTCCTATCGGGGCCTGCCCCCGCCCGGACGGCCCAGCCTGCCGGAAAACCTTTGGGACGTGCTGCGCGACGTGATACCCGCGTGGTTGATCACGGTCACCGCGCCGAACGGCTTCGACAAGGACGGCCCGGTCACCGTGACCTGGGACCGCGCGCTTGGCCGTATCACCCGTGACGCCTCCGGCGCCGTGGCGCAGCAGGACATGACCTATCAGGTTGATCCCGATCCGCGCTCGCACAACGAACTGAAGGGTTCCGTTAAAGGCAACGTCGTCTCGATCGAGCCGGCCGATTTCCGCATGGTGCTCGACCCGTACCTGCAGCCTGAGATCAAGTTCCAGCAAACGCATATGCGGCTGACCATGAACGCCGACGGCACGGCGCGGGGCGTGATCGGCGGCTATCAGCCGTGGTCGACAGTCTATTACGGCTTCGCCGACCAGGGGCACATCAAGGAATATGCGGCCTCGATCAACCTGCCGGCACTCTATTACGCGCTGAAACGTAACGCCGACTACGATCCTGATCCGAAAACCGGCGAGAATCGCCAGATATCCAGCGCCTATATCATCGAAGCGGTGCGCGCCTTCGTGGCTCCGACTGTCCCCAACAAGACCGCGTTCGCGGTCGCTCCGAACGCAGCGAAGGTTCAGTAAGCATGTCGCATGTGAAGAAGACGCTGGCGACGGCGGCGGTGATGCTCACCGTCGCCTATGGCGGCGTGGCGCTTTTGGCGGAAGACAGCAAGCCGACGGGGCCCGATGCGGTGACCCGCCGGCTCAGCCAGCAGCAATACCGGCAGGTGATCACCGACGTGTTCGGTCCGACCATCAAGGTCGGTGGCCGATTCGAGCCGGACATCCGGCGCGACGGGCTGCTTGCGATGGGATCGAGCCAGGTGTCGGTGACGGCCTCCGGCCTAGAGGAATATGACAAGATCGCGCGCAACGTCGCCAGTCAGGTCGTGTCCGAGGCCAACCGCGATACGCTGATCCCGTGCAAGCCGGCTAACGCCAAACAGGCGGACGATGCCTGCGCCAGCCAGTTCCTGGCCGAAACCGGGCGCATGCTCTATCGCCGACCGTTGTCCAAGGAAGAACTCGCCTCGCGGGTGAAGGTCGCGAACGACGCGGCAGTCGGCCTCAAGGATTTCTACTCCGGCCTGGGCATCAGCCTGTCGACCATGCTCGTCTCGCCGAAATTCCTGTTTCGGGGTGAAGTGGCCGAGGCCGATCCGGACCATGCCGGCCAATACCGCATGGACGCTTATTCCAAGGCCTCGCAGCTCAGCTTCTTTTTGTGGGATTCGGCTCCCGACCCGCAATTGCTGGCCGCCGCCGAGAAGGGTGAGCTCAACACCGATGCCGGGTTGAAGAAGCAGGTCGACCGAATGGTCGCCTCGCCGCGCATCGAGGGCGGCGTCAGGGCTTTCTTCACCGATATGCTGGGCTTCGACGAATTCGAAACCCTGGCCAAGGATTCGATGATCTTCCCGAAGTTCAACACTTCGGTGGCGAAGGACGCGCAGGAACAGACGCTGCGGACGATCACCAACCTGTTGATCACCGAGAAGGGCGACTACCGCGATATCTTCACGACGCGGAAGACGGCGCTCACGCCGATGCTGGCTTCGGTCTACGGCGTGCCGCTGGTGGCGCCGGACGGCGGTTGGAAGCCGTATGAGTTCCCGGAAACCGACCCCAGGGCGGGCATCATCTCCCAGGTCGCGTTCGTGGCGCTACATTCGCACCCGGGGCGCAGCTCGCCGACGCTTCGCGGCAAAGCCGTGCGCGAGGTTCTGCTCTGCCAGAAGGTTCCGACCCCGCCGGCCAACGTCAATTTCACGCTGGTCCAGGATACCAAGAACCCGCAATACAAGACCGCCCGGGCGCGGCTCGCGGCGCATGCCACCGACGCGACCTGTGCCGGTTGCCACAAGATCATGGACCCGATCGGGCTCGGCCTTGAGGAATTCGACAGCGGCGGCAGCCTGCGCTCGAGCGAGAACGGGGTCGAGATCGACAACAGCGGCGTGCTGGACGGTGTGAAGTTCACCGACGCTGCGGGGCTCGCCAAGGCGGTGCACGACAATCCGGCGGCGCCGGCCTGCGTCGTCAGCCGCGCCATGGCCTATGGGCTCGGTCGCCTGCCGGCGAAGACCGAGACCGGCTGGCAGACTGCCATGCAGGACGGGTTCAAGCAGGCGAACTACCGCTTCCCCGACCTGATGCGCGCCATCGCGACCAGTCCAGAATTCTATCGCGTCGCGCCGCCCACGATGGGCGCGCTCGACAACCCGGCATCCAAGCTTGCCCAGAAGACGGGCAATACGCAGGAGATCCAGCAATGATCCCGATGAATCGTTTCAGCCGTCGCCGCATGTTGCGCGGCATGTTCGGCGGCGCGGCCGTTACGGTCGGCCTGCCGTTCCTGGACTGCTTCCTGAACACCAACGGAACCGCGCTGGCCGACGGGCAGGCGCTGCCGACCAATTTCGGCACCTGGTTCTGGGGGCTCGGCCTCAATCCGGGCCGCTGGGAACCGGCCAAGCCGGGCAAGATCGAGGCGCTGAATGTCGAGTTGCAGCCGCTGGCCGCCTACAAGGATAAGATGAACGTCTTCTCCGGCATGAAGGCGTTCCTCGACGGTAAGCCGAACGGCGTCCATTTCTCCGGCGTCCAGGGCATGCTGACCGGTACGGTTCCGCGCGGCATGACCGCGGACAAGCCCAGCGTCGACACGCTGATCGCCGACGTGATCGGCACGCGTACCCGTTTCCGTTCGATCGAGGTGTGTTGCGCCGGCAACCCGTCGCACAGCCAGAGCCGCCGCAGCGGCGCGGTGGTGAACCCCGGCGAAGTCTCGCCGGCGGCGCTCTATACCCGCATCTTCGGGCCCGAATTCACGGACCCCAATGCGGCGACCTTCACACCCGACCCGGCCGTGATCGTGCGCAAGAGCGCGCTGTCCGCGGTGACGGAGGACCGCGCCGATTTCATGAAGACCTTGGGCGCGGCGGACAAGGCGCGACTGGACGAGTATTTCACCTCGCTTCGCGGGCTCGAGCAGCAGCTGGCGCTGCAGCTGGAGAAGCCGGCGCCGCTCGCCGCCTGCACCGTTCCGGGCAAGGTTGACGAAACGCCGATCGGCACCGAGATCGAGATGGTCAAGGCCAACCACAAGCTGTTCGCCGGCTTGCTGGCGCACGCGCTGGCCTGCGGCCAGACCAACGTGGTCAATGTCGCATTCTCGGACGCAACCTCGTCGCTGCGGCGCGCCGGCGGCACGCAAACCCATCACGAGTACAGCCACGAGGAACCGGTCGACGCACAGCTGGGCTACCAGCCGACGCTGGCCTGGTTCTTCAACGAGATCATGGGCAGCCTGGCGTTTTTCCTGGCCCAGCTCGACGGCATCAAGGAGGGCGACAAGACCCTGCTCGACCGCACCATCGTCATGACGGCGACCGACCTTGGCTATGCCAAGCTGCACGGGCTGGAGAACATGCCGATGCTGACCTTCGGCTCGGGCAACGGCAAGCTGAAGACCGGGCTGCATATCGCCGCCCAGGGCGAGCCGACCAGCCGCGTCGGCCTGACCCTGCAGCAGGTACTGGGCGTTCCGGTCTCGAACTGGGGCACCGACTCCATGCAGACATCGAAGACCATCACAGAAATCGTCGCCTGAGGATCCCACCGATGAAGCTCGCTCCTATAGCCGTCGGCGTGATCGCGGTCGCGGTCGTCGCCGGCGGTATCTACAAGTTCGGCGGCGGCATGAGTGGCGGCGGCGTGACAGCCGGCCCGTTGCTGGCCTTGGCCGACAGCGCGCCGATGGCGACCCCGCCCGGCGTGACGTACGAGATCGCCAAGATCGGCGGAACTGTGCTGCTCGCCACCGGCGGCATCCAGATTCCGGCGACGGCGGTTGCCTATGCCGACGGCAACGGCAAGACGCTCTATGTCTCGGACAAGGATGAGCCGGGCAAGTCGAACTGCGACGCCGAATGCGTCAAGACCTGGGTGCCGCTCGCGGCCCCGGCGACTGCCACCGCGTTCAGCGACTGGTCGGTTGTGACCCGCGCCGACGGCGCCAAGCAATGGGCGTTGCGCGGCAAGCCGCTTTACACCAACGTCAAGGACAAGCTGCCGCTGGATGGCAACGGCAATGGCGCCGAGGACGGGAAGTGGCACATCGCCCTGTTCAAGGCGGGCGAGGGCATCAAGACGCCGTCCGGCGTTGCCGTCGCGGATTCCACCAACGCGGCCGCGATGATCCTGGTCAACGAACAGGGCAACCCACTCTATGCGTTCGACGACGACAAGGGCGGCAAGCCTGCTTGCACGACGGATCCGTGCGCGACGCATTGGCCGGCCGTGTTCGCGGGCCAAATCGCAAAGCCGATCGGTGATTTCACCGTGGTTGACCGCGGTGACGGCATGTTCCAGTGGGCCTATAAGGGCCATCCGCTCTACAGCTATACCGGCGATGTCGAGCCCGGCGACGTCAACGGCAACGGCCTGGGCGGCAAATGGCATGTCGCGGTCGTGCAGAAGAACTTCATGCCCGAGCACATCACCATCGGGCGCAACAATTACGGCGCGAGCACCTTGCTCGACGCCAACGGCATGACGCTTTATGTCCGCGACCGTGTTGTCGGCACGAATACCGGGCACAACCTGCGGATGGGCTCGCGCGGCCTTCCTGTCGTCGGCAAGATCCTCGGCACCAAATCCTGCGATGCGGAATGCACCAAGACCTGGAAACCGCTGGCCGCGCCGGCCGATGCGCAGTCGTCCGGCTATTGGGACGTGGCGACGCGCGACGACGGCACGAAGCAGTGGGTCTATCGCGGCTTTGCCGTCTACAGCTATACTGGCGACAA
Organism: Alphaproteobacteria bacterium; assembly: GCA_035493715.1. Taxonomy (GTDB): domain Bacteria; phylum Pseudomonadota; class Alphaproteobacteria; order BOG-932; family Roseiterribacteraceae; genus BOG-932. The sequence goes on from DATJHU010000073.1 coordinate 10,940, forward strand.
GAAGCCGGGCGATATGCTGGGCAACGATACCTACGACATCATGGCGGGCAATGACCCGTTCATCATGGCGGACCTTGGCGTGAAGGGGATGGGAGCCTTTTTCTGGCATACCGCCACACCCTGACGAGGTAACGCATGGCCTATAAGCTGACCGTCAACGGCCTGGTTCACGAGATCGACGCCGATCCTTCTACGCCGCTTCTGTGGGTACTGCGCGACCATCTGGGAATGACCGGCACGAAATATGGCTGCGGCATCGCACAGTGCGGCGCCTGCACCGTGCATCTCGACGGTATGCCCACCCGATCCTGCCAGGTGCCGCTGGACAGCGCGGCCGGTTCGGACGTTAAGACCATCGAAGGCCTGTCATCCGATTCTAGCCATCCGTTGCAGCAACTTTGGGTTGAGCTCAACGTGCCGCAGTGCGGCTATTGCCAGGCCGGCATGCTGATGGCGGCGGCCGCCTTGCTCGAGAAGATCCCGAAGCCGTCCGACCAGGATATCGACCTTTATGTCGATAATGTCTGCCGGTGCGGCACCTATCCTCGCGTACGGGCGGCTATCCACAAGGCCGCCGCCAGCTCGAAGGCATAAGCGCCATGGGGACGATGCCCGATATCAGCCGCCGGAAGCTCCTCGTCACCGCCGGTGCGTTCGGCGGCGGCATGGCGCTGGGGATCGTCGCCGCCGAACAGGCGGATGCCGCTTTCCTGACACCCCTCCCGTGGGGCGATGCCGACACCGCCGCCGGAGCTGAGTTGTCGCCCTGGATCGCTATCGGTCCAGACAATATCGTGACGGTCCGCGTCGCCACGCCCGAGATCGGCAACGGTGTGATGACCCAGGCGCCGATGCTGGTGGCTGAGGAACTGGCCTGCGACTGGAAACTGATCCGCGCCGAATACGCGCCGACCAGCCGCGACTATCGCGAGGATGGCGTCTACCGGATGGGCGATGGCCCGATCGGTTATTTCAGCGGCCGTTCGACCTCCAGCGAGCGGATGAAGTTGCTGCTCCAGGTCGGCGCCAGTGCCCGCGAGCGCCTGAAAGCCGCGGCGGCTGCCGCGTGGAAGGTTCCGGCGGCGGAGATCGAGGCCAGGGACAGCACGCTGACCCACAAGGCGAGCGGACATAGCGCGACCTATGGCGAATTCGCCGCCAAAGCCGCGACGGTCAAGCTCAACGCCGAGCCGGCACCCAAGCCGCAGAGCGAGTGGACCCTGTTGGGCAAGGCCTCGCCGCCCAAGCTCAACATCCCGGCGATCGTCAACGGCAGCCTGATCTACGGCATGGATGTGCGTGTGCCGGGCATGGTCTATGCCGCTCTACGCCAATCGCCGGTGCATGGCGGGAAGATTGGAAGGTTCGATCCCGAGCCGATCAGGAAAATGCCCGGCGTGCTGGCCGTGGTTACGGTCGATCCCGACGAGCCGCGGGCCGGGCTCAAGCTGGTGACGGGGTTCCCCTACGAGGACACTCATGCTCGCGCCGCCGTAGCAGTCATCGCCGAGCATTATTGGCAGGCGCGCAAGGCGCTGGATGCGTTGCAGGTCGAATGGGACGACGGGGCCGGCGCGAAGTGGAAGTCCACCGACCAGATGGTGGATGCCTGCGTCTCGGCGCTCGAACGCAAGGCGGACAGTGTCGAGAAGCAGACCGGCGACGTGTCGATCCTGAAAAACCAGGACAAGGTCGTCGAGGCAACCTATGTCACGCCGTTCTCCGACCAGGCACCGATGGAGCCCCTGAACGGCACGGCGCTCGTTACCGCCGACCGGATCGACGTCTGGCATCCGGCGCAGCAATCGCGGCAGGCTTTCCTGGTGGCGGCGGACGAATCCGGCATGGACCCCTCCAAGGTCTTCTTTCACCAGACCTTCATCGGTGGTGCCTTCGGCCGGCGTATCTTCGCCGACGATGTCCGCATGGTCGTCGCCATCGCCAAGAAATTCCCCGGCCGCCCGGTGCACACGATCTGGTCGCGCGAGGAGCAGACGCGTCAGGGCAAATATCGTCCGCTGGTCGCAGCAAAGCTGAAGGCCGGGCTGGACAAGACCGGGTTGCCGGCGGTCTTTGTCGCCAACCAGGCGTCGAAGGGGCATTTCCCCCGGCTTGCCGACAGCCCTTACGCGCTGGGCTGCATCCCCAACGTGCTGGTCGATGTCCGCAAGCTGCCGTTCCATGTCGTGACCGGCGCCTATCGCGGGCCGGGCTATAACTCCTATGCCTTCATGGTGGAAAGCTTCATCGACGAGTGCGCCCACGCCGCCGGGGTCGATCCGCTGGAATATCGGCTGAAGCTGCTCGCGAAATGGCCCGACGAGGGGTGGACGAAATGCCTGAAGGAGGTCGCCGACAAGTCCGGCTGGGGCAAGACGCTGCCCAAGGGCTGGGCCCAGGGTGTGGCGATCGCCAACTGGGGCATGAACGGCAAACCGCAGGCCGGCACCACGGTTGCCGTCGTCGCGACGGTCGAGGTCACCAACGCCGGCAAGCTGACGGTCCATCAGTTGGACGCCGCCTTCGATTGCGGTCGCATCGCCAATCGTGATGCGGTGGAAAACCTGGCCCAGGGCGGGTTGATCTTCGGCCTCAACATGGCCTTGAACGAAGAGATCAACGTCAAGGACGGCCGTATGGTCGAAGGCAATTTCGACCAATATCCGATCCTGCGCACCGGCGACACGCCGAAGATCAACATCCATTTCGGCGGCCTGTCCGGCCATGACCGCTTCTCCGAGCTTGGCGAACCGCCGGCCGGTCCAGTCGGTCCCGCGATCGCCAACGCGATCTTCCGCGCCACCGGCAAGCGTGTCCGCTCGACGCCGCTCCGCAAGCACGACCTCAGCTGGGCGTGAGCTTGGGTATCACGCGCAAGCTGCTTTTCGCTGTCGCCGTTTTCATCGCGCTGGGCGCCGCCCAGGCCCAGACGCCCGAGCAAACGCCGTTAAAGGTCATCGTCGGCGATGGCGCGTTGCTGTTCGGCGGCGAGAATCTGGAGGCCGACCAACTGAAGGCCAAGCTGGCGGCGACCGGCCGGCAATCCGAGAAGATACTGCTGCAGATCGGCCCGACGGCGAAGACGGTCTATATCCGCCGCGCTATCGAGGCGATCCATGGTGCCGGCTTCGGCACCATCGCGCTCGTCGGCCCGTCCGGGACGGAAATCCCGGGCGTGCCGCCGATCTAGAAAGCGCCTATTTCAGCTGAAAGGTCACCCGATAACGGGCCAGCGTTGCCACCGGCTTGCCGTCGACGCTCTTCGGCTGGAACTTCCAGCTTGGGAAGGCTTTCGCCGCTGCGGCGGCGAAGCCGTAGCCGGCAGGTACCTCCTGAACCATCTTCAGGTCGCCGACCGATCCGTCGGGTTCGATCGTGAATACGAAATCGACGAAGCCTGACTTGCCGGCATCGAGCGCTCGCGCGGGATAGGCGAGATTGCCACGATAGAGCGGTTGTGCGGCTATGATCGTCGGCTCAGCTTGCACCTGGGGGGTGTCCGACTTTGCTGACTTCGTCGGCGGCGCCTCGAACGGCTTTATGGTTATCGGCTGGATGCTGGTGCGGATGCCGTTGAGAACTTCGATTTTCTTGGGGTGGAAGTCGCTGTCGATCGGCTTGACAGGCGGTGGCGTGACCGGGGGCTGAACGACGGTCAGCGACGGCGGCTCGGGATCGGCAGGTTGCGGCATCGGCGAATGGAACGCCAGGAAATAGGCGAGCGCGACGAGCAGCGCCGCGTGCAACACGACTGAGATGGCGAGGCCGGGCCGGACCCGCTCCAGGAACGGCGCGTTGCGCCAGATGCAGCTATCGATTGCGCGCACCATAATGACCTCCCCTTATCGATTCTCCCGAAATTGGGAATTGCTTATTGGGGAAGCGTAAGTCCGTACAAATTACGTCGTCAATATTTAATTATTTGTGCTTTTATTATTACTTTAATATTTCAAGTATACGATCTTTGAATTATCCACTTTTTGAACGGAATTGGGGTTCCGATCACTTCGCCGGCACGGCGATGAACAGCTGGGTAAAGCCGTCGCCGGTCGCGTCGACCGCGCTGTGGCCCTCGCCGTGGTCATCCTCGACCGAGGCGAATTCGCCCGGCCCCAGGATGAAGGACGTGCCGTCCTTGGCGCCGACCGAGGCGTGGCCATCATACATGAAGGTAACCTGGTGCTCGCCCGCCGGGTCGGTGTGATAGTCCGTCTTCATGCCGGGAATGAACTGGCGGATCAGCATCGAGACCGCCTTGCTTTCATAGAAGCGCGTGCAGCCGGGCGGCACGATCGACTTCTCGCCCGCCGCGACCGGGTGGGCCTTCCATTCCACCGTGTCGCAGTGCGTCTTCCCCTCGGCGTCGGTGAAGGTGCGCTTGGCGACGATGGCGGTGCCGTCCTTGTTCATGAATTGCGGCCTGGCCCCTGTCGCGGCGGTGGCTTTGCGCGCGGTGGCCAGCGCAGTGGGCGCCAGCAGCGCAACGGTGGCCAGGGCTTTCCTGCGATCCTTGTTCATCGAATCCTCCCTCAATCCGCCACTTGCACTTTGATCGCCATGTAACCGGTCGGACCGGATCTGGCGGCCAGGTCGCTGTTGCCGTCCAGCAGGATGATCGATCCTGCTTCGCATTTGTGCGTGTCGCCCTTCGCGATCAGGGTCGTCTCGCCCGCGACGATGAAGATGAATCGCCGTGCCGGGTCGAACGCCGCAGGAATATGATGGTTGGGCGGCACGGAATAGATCGCGACCGCCGACGACTTGTGCGTCAGGAACTGCTTGAACAGCGGATAGGGCGATTTATCGGCCGGAAGTTCGACAGGGCTGATCACGGCATGACCGCCGGCATCGGACTTGATCTCGATGACCTTGATGGTCTTGCCGTCCGGCGGAAAGGCGGCGGCCAGTGGGTTCGCGGTTTTCTGTACCTTGGCGCGCGCTGTTCCCGCCGCCAGCAGCGCGGTGGCGCCGCCCGCCATGACGGTCCTGCGTTGGATTTCCATCGTTTCCTCCCCATGGGCCTAAAGCCCTGCCGCAGCTTCCGATATCGTCGTGGCCTTGTCACGGATTTTGCCTTTATGGTGAGGCGGAATCGATGGGGAGGGGGCGATGCGCAGGGCAGGCTTGGCAGTGCTGGGATGGCTGGCGTCTATATCGGCCGTCGCGGCTCCGGACCGGCCCGCGGCAAAAGACTGGCCGGCGGTGGGCGGCGACTGGGCCAACAGCCATTATTCCGCGCTGAAACAGATCGATGCCGGCAATGTCGCAAGACTGGGCGGCGCCTGGGTCCACAAGTTCGAGGGCGAGCGGTCGCGGGCCACGCCGGTCATTGTCGACGGCAAGCTGTTCGTCACCGCGGGCACGCATGTCTATGCCTTCGATCCAAAGACGGGCGATGTGCTGTGGGCGCACGCGCTGGACACGCCGCCCATCGGCCTGTTCAAGGGCGTCGCCGTGGGCGAGGGCAAGGTCTTCGTCGGGCTGATGGAAGGGGGGATGGTCGCGCTCGATGCCAAGACCGGCAATCAAGTTTGGAAACAGGACATTGTCGAACAGGCGGCGACCGCCGGGCATGGCGGCCAGTGGGTTGCCGGCGCCCCCGCCTATGTGAACGGGCTGGTGATTGCCGGCCTGTCGGGCGTGCGCGCGCCGATCGACCGCAATGACGGGCGCATCGTCGCGCTGGACGCCAAGACCGGCGCGGTCAGATGGACATTCCATGTCGTGCCTGGCCCCGGTGAAAAGGGGCATGAGACCTGGCCGCGGGATAGCGATATTTGGAAGCGGGGCGGCGGGGCCGTCTGGATGAACCCGGCGGTCGACCCGGCGCTGGGCCTCATCTATCTCGGCACCGGCAACCCGATCCCGGAACTGGGCGGGGAGGAGCGAGCGGGAGACAATCTCTATACCGCCGCCGTCGTCGCGCTCGACATCAAGACCGGCAAGCTGCGCTGGTACTACCAGACGACACATCACGATATTTACGAGATGGATCTCGGTACGCCGCTGGTGCTCTACGACGCGCCCTATGGCGGCAAGATCCGCAAGGCGATCGGCGTGATGCGGACCGACGGCTATCTTTTCCTGCTGGACCGTGCGACCGGCAAACCTGTGCTGC
>DATJHU010000074.1:0-3818 GCA_035493715.1 Alphaproteobacteria bacterium
GCAGCCCATGGTCATAACTGGCGCGGTCGGAGAAGCAGGCGACCGCATCGTCCCAGCGCGCGTCATGCATCGCTTGCATATATTCCGCGGTCAGTTTCTTCACCGCCTCGATATCGCCGAGCCGCCTGACTTCGGCCCGCAACGCCTTCAATTCGCTTTCCGCGTCCATCCGATCCTCCCCGTCTTTATCGGTGCGATCCTATCGGCAATGCGGGGTTGAGCAACCGGCGATGTCCGTGGGAGGCTGCTCCCGATGCCCACCTCGCTCACCATCGGCCTGATCTCCGACACGCACGGCCTGCTTCGGCCGGAGGCGCTCGCGGCGCTGGCTGGAAGCGATTTCATCGTCCATGCCGGCGATATCGGCAGTCCGGACGTGCTGGCCGGCCTCAGCCGCATCGCGCCGGTGACCGCGATCCGCGGCAATGTCGACCGCGGCGACTGGGCCTCCGCCCTGCTCACGAGGGATGTGCTGCAGATCGGCCAGATATTCCTCTATGTCATCCACGATCTGGCGGAGCTGGACCTCGACCCGGCCGCCGCGGGCTTCCAGGTCGTGGTGTCGGGCCACTCACATATGCCCGTATCGCGCGAGAAGGACGGCGTCCTCTACGTCAATCCCGGCAGCGCCGGCCCGCGCCGCTTCACGCTGCCGATCGCCGTCGGCCGCCTGACGATCGCGGACGGCCGGCTGACATCGGAACTGATCGAACTGGCACCTGTCTAGGACGACGCGAAAAGGCGCATCGACCGCATAATCTCAGGCACCCTCACGGATAGGAGAATGCCCCCAGATCGTTCTGGTTTGCACGCGCCCTATAGCTCGGCTCCAAGGTTGAGCGGTCAAGTCTTGTACGGCGTGACGAGTCAAGGCTGCGCGAACGACTCCGGCACCGTGTTCAGACTGACGCCGTAGGTCGATGCCCGTCACCAGCCGTTCCAGTGCACGATGCTGTCCACCGGCGGGCGCTCGGCCGGCTTGAACTCGGTGCCGATCGTATAGGCGACCGGCAGCAGTCCGCATTGGGTCACATCCGCCGGGATGCCCAGCAGTTCCGACATCTCCTTTTCCTTGATCATGGTCAGCGTGGTCAGCACCGTGCCCAGCCCGCGCGGCCGCAGCGCCAGCTGGAAGCTCCAGACTGCCGGATAAATCGAAGCATAGGACGCCCCTTCGAAGCCCGGATAGGGCCGGCCCAGCAGGCAGGGAATGACATGCACCGGCACGTCCTGCAGATGCTCGGCCAAGTATTCCGCCGAACCATAGACCTTCGCGGTCTGCACCTGGCCCTGCTCGTGCGCGGCTTTGCGTGAATCCGACAGCATGCTGCCCGCGGCGGAACGATAGATCTCGGCGATCTTGGCCCGCTTCTCCTTGTCGTCGACCACGACCCAGCGCCAGTTCTGACCGTTGGAGGCGGTCGGCGCCTGCTGTGACAGCCGGATGCAGTCCATCACCACGTCGCGCGGCACGGGACGCGAGAAGTCCAGTCGCTTGCGCACGGCGCGGGTGGTGGAGAGCAAAGCGTCGGCGGTGGCGATATCGATGGACATGAATTCCTCCCGGAAAATGGCCGGACGCAACCGGCGAATTGCTTGCCGGCATAGAGCGGAAGCGCGCGCGGCAGATCAAGCTTTTTTCCGAACGTGCCGTCGACGGCCCTTCGCCCTTAGACGATCCGCGCTTCCCGCGAGAATTCCTGGACCTCCCGGATCAGGCCGGTCACCGCGGCGCGCACCAGCATCTCGCCGCGCTCAGGCGTCGCCAGCGCCGGGTCGGAGCCCATGCGGCCGTCCGGGTGCCGGGCGCGGAAATCCAGCGCCTCGCGGATCGGGCCGGAGCCTGCGATCTGCGGCGCGTAGTTGGCGTTCTTGATCGCCTGCGGATAGGCCCATTGCGTGATCGCGATCTCCGACGGCGTGGCGTGGCTGCCGTGGCCCGACGGAAACTCCCGGCGCACGATCTCCATCACGCCCGGCAATTCCCACCAGTTGGAAAGCCTGAGCGCGAAGCCGGCCGGGCGCTTAGCGAAGCTCGCCTCGGCATAAAGCTCCGAGAACGCGGCCTGGATCGTCGCGATGTTGCCGCCATGCCCGTTCAGGAAATAGATCCGCTCGAACCCGTGCACCGACAGCGAGTGTACCCAGTCGCAGATGACGGCAATGAAGGTGGAGGGACGCAGGCTGATCGTGCCGGGAAAGCCCAGGTGATGCTGCGCCATGCCGATATTGAAGGTCGGCCCGACCAGGAATTCGCCGCCGCCCTTGTGCATCTCATGCGCGATAATCTCCGGGCACAGCCAATCCGTACCCAACAGGCCCGTCGGACCATGCTGCTCGTTCGATCCGATCGGCACGACGATCGTCTTCGACCGTTCAAGATAGGCCTCGGTCTCGGCCCAGGTGGACAGGTGCAACAACATGGATCGTTTCTCCGCTTACCGGCAGGGTAGCATGCAAACGCTTTGTGTAAGCGAATAACGCGGAGCGGCCAGGGCGTCAAAAATCACCGAAGTCGGCCCTTCTCCGTCACGCCGAGCGCCGATACCTTATAATCGACAGTGTTCACTACTGGATTCGCGGGAGGTCATTCGGCAATGAAACTGCCAAATCACGGCCGTTACGAATACGAACCCATCATCCGGCGTCCGTCATTCGGCTGGCCCAATGGCGAAGGGCTTGCGGTCTATGTGGCGATCAATCTGGAGCATTTCGCGTTCGGCCAAGGCCTGGGCGCCTCGCTTATAACCCCGACCCCGCATCCTGACGTCGCCAATTTCACTTGGCGGGATTATGGCAACCGCGTCGGCGCCTGGCGGCTGATTGCGCTGCTCGACGCACTGTCCCTGCCCGCCTCGATCCTGGTCAACAGCAGCCTCTACGACTATTGCCCTGAACTCATCGCGGCGTTTCGCGCACGCGGCGACGAGATCGTCGCGCATGGCCGCACCAATTCCGAACGGCAGGGCGACCTGCCGGAGCCGGAGGAGGCGGCGCTGATCGCCGAGACGACGGCGGTCATTGCGGCCGCCGAAGGACGGAGGCCTGCCGGCTGGCTCGGCCCATGGATTTCGGAAAGCACGGTCACGCCCGACCTGTTGGCCGATCAGGGTTATTCCTACCTGCTGGACTGGTGCATGGACGATCAGCCTGTCTGGATGCGCACGCGTAACGGCGGCCGCATCCTGTCCGTGCCCTATCCGCAGGAGCTGAACGACATTCCGGCGATCGTGGCGCGCCACATGGATGCGCCGGCCTTTGCCGACATGATCATCGACAATTTCGAGGAGATGTCCGCCGATGCGCGCCACATCCCCCTGGTGATGGGCATCGCGCTCCATCCTTACATCGTCGGCCAGCCTTACCGGCTGCGCCATCTGCGGCGGGCACTGCAGCACATCACGGCCGAACGGCAGCGCCTGTGGATCGCGCGCGCCGGCGACATCGCCGCCTCCTACGCCGTCCAGGTCGTCTAGCTTTTCACGAGAGGCTCATGATGGAAGCGCAGAACACAAAGCCGGTCCGCATCTGGTACCAAAGCTTCGTCGATCCCACGGAACAGGCGCCCTATATGGACCGGCTGAGGGCACGCCTCGCCAAGGTCGCCTCACCCGGCGTCAGCTTCGACGTTGTCGGGCTGGTTCCGCCCGATCGCCATTTCCACGCCATCACCGAGTTCCGCTGCGCCGGCGGCACCATTCACAGCGCATTGGCCGCCGAACAGGCAGGATACGACGCCTTCGTGATCGGACATTTCCAGGAGCCTGGCCTGACCGAGGCCAAGGGCGCAGTCGACATCCCCGTCGTCGGCCTGGGGG
>DATJHU010000075.1:0-35914 GCA_035493715.1 Alphaproteobacteria bacterium
TGAGGCCGTATTCTTCATAATCCTTGATGGTCGAGTCATATTCGACCGGCCAGTAGAGGCCGAGGATCGGACCCTGATGCTCGTCGACCCGCTTATGCATCTCGGCGCCCAGCTGAGAGGTGCGGTCCTTGGCGCCCACCATCCAGCCCTGAATCCGGAAGAACGGAATCTGCTTCGGAAAATACGGCACGACGTAGCCCAGCGGCGCGGTTTGGCTGAGCAGGATCAAGGTATGGTCGGGGTCGTCGATAGGCGGGACGCTGACCTCGACATAATGGCCCTCGCCCCAGGCATAGCGGGGTTCGTCGCCTTTCCACGCCATGATCTGCGCCATACCGAGCAGGATGATCACGACGATGATCCGCCGCCCGGTTGGGATCGGGATCAGTGCGATCGAGGCGGCTATAACGACGCCCGACAGGATCTCGAGCGGCACGAGATAGCGGTAAATACCGAACAGATTGACCCAAACCAGGTAGGTGACTGCCGCCATGACCAGGACCAGGCGTGCCTTGATCGGGTCGACCAGCCGGCGTCCCGACGGCCGGCCGAGGAACAGCGCCGAGAGCGCGGCGACCGGCACGGCGATATAGGCCAGCAGGATATGGATGTCGCGGAACTTCCACTCCGCCACCAGCATCGAATCGCGGCTGAACAGGAACGGATAGAAAAGCTTTTGGAACCAGGTCTTCGGCAGGAAATTCTCGTCGCGGAAACTGCCTGGGCCGACCAGCGGCGACTTGAACACATCGTTGAAATAGGGGAATACCGGATTCCCGCTATACCGCCACATCTCCCAGTACCAGGGGCCGCCGCAGACGGCGACGCCCAACGCCATACCGAGCCCGAAAACACCGGTCCTGACCATCCGCTGGCGGAACGATCCCGGCAGCGCGAGCACGGCAACCCCCAGTCCCACCGCATAGGGCAACGCCGTCAGCTTCAGCCCCGGCGACGCGCCCCCCAGAAAGCCCGCGAGCGCGATGATCAGCAGATCGCTGCCTTTGGCCCGCATCACCCGCTCGAAGCATGCGATCAGTACGAACAGCGATGCGATGGCGCCGAGGCCGGAGGCGATGTCCTCCGTGGTCTTGCCGATCTCGCCCCGCGCACCGCCACCGGTCATCGCGATCAGCGCAAAGAAGACGGCGACGACAAGCCGCGTCGGTTTATGTTCGAGCGGAAACAGCCGGTAGGCGATGCCGCCGATCAGCGCCGCCGCGACGCCGGCCTGGACGCCGAGCGCCGCCCCGCCGACCCAGCCCGGAAAATGCGAGCCGATCAGGAACAGCGGAACATCGAGGAACGGATTGTAATAGGTCGCATGATGGGCGACCGCGATATCGAAACCGAGGCGACCGTTCAGCAGCGCGTAAGGGTCGTACCAGTGGTAGTTCTGGAAGTCCCAGCGCGCCTCTTTGCCCAGCAGCACAGCCCACACGGCGAATACGGGCAGCGCCAGGAACGCCAGCACATAGCCCGCCAAACGGATCCGCACGGTCTCCCCAGCGTTATTGCGAGTCGGTTCGGTCGGGTTTGTCACCCTGCCGTATTACCTCCCGATCGTGGCCGCGCCAAGGCGATGTGATGATATTACCGAGGCGAGGCCGTTAATCCGGGCATTCTTGCAAAACACAAATGCGCGTCTTTCCCCGGACCGGCTTTTCCCATATTGGACGTGCAGCAGAAATCGGTTCGCAGAGTTCACGTCCGAGAAGGGGAATTCAAATGTCGTCCAAGGTCCAACCGCAGCTTTCGCTGCATCTGTTGAATTTCGCACCGGAGGGGCATACCGCCGGCTGGGGGCATCTGTTGGCGCTGGCGCGGGCCTGCGACGCCGCCGGCATCGACCGCGGAAACGTCTCCGACCATGTGGTCTATGGTGAGGCGCTGGACGAATACGCCAAGCCCGAGGTCGGCGGCCGCGAGGGCGGCCAACAGCCGACCGGGCCGGACGGCCAGTGGCTCGACCCGCTGACGACGCTGGCGGTCATTGCCGGGCAGACCAAGAACCTGCGGCTCGGCACGCAAATCCTGCTGGCGGCCCTGCGCCGGCCGGTGACGCTCGCCAAGGCGGCGGCAACCCTGGACCAGCTTTCGGGCGGACGCCTGGATATCGGCGTCGGGGTCGGCTGGCAGAAGGCGGAGTACGATGCCGCGGGCCTGTCGTTCGAGAAGCGCGGCCGCCTGCTCGACCACACGCTGGAGGTGCTCGAGGCACTGTGGACGCAGACCCGTTCCTCCTATTCCTCCCCGGAACTGACGTTCGACGGCATTCACCAGCATCCCAAGCCGATCGATCCGGCCGGCGTGCCGCTCTGGATCAGCGGCACCATCAAGCCGCCGACGGTGCGCCGCCTGATCCGCTACGGCTATCGCTGGATTCCGTGGGGCAAGGATGACGGCGACATGCTCCAGTCGCTGCCGCAGATGAAGGACGCCATCGGCAAGGCCGGTGGCAACCCCGACCTGCTACGCTCCAGCGGTCCCCTGCCCGTGGTATGGGCCGACCGCGGTGTGATCGATCTCGACCGGACGATGGAGAAACTGCCGGCGCTGATCGCAGCCGGCCAGAGCGACTTCATGCTGCCCTTCTATGAGCCGGACGTGTCGAAGGCCGAAGCCAAGCTGCGCCCGATCGTGGCCGCGTTCCGCGCTGCCACCGGCCGTCCGCAGGTGGATTGAGGCTGGAACGCCCCTGTACCCTCACAGGCGCTTCGCGCCACCCTCTCCCGCAAGCGGGCTCGCGACCGTGAAGCGGGGCCGGCCACAACCGGCCCCGCTTCACAACCATCTTGCCAGAACCCCAAGACACAAGGGTTCAGGGGATTTCAACCTTACCTCCCCAGCGCCGCCGCCTTCAGCGCGGCATGGTACAAATCCAGCCGCGAATACACTCCAAAGGCACTGCCGTTATCCAGGAAGCCGCCACCCGGCCCTTCCGTTTCGGTGAGAATCCGGTTGGCCTGTTCCAGCGTCAGCTTCGGATAGGCGACGGTCAGCAGGTATCCGGCCTCCGGCGCCAGCTTGGCGACTTCTTCCTTCTTGTCCGCGTTCGGCTTGAAGACGATGCCCAGATCGTAGGTCTGGGTCGAATTGTAGAAGGCCTCGTTCGTGGCCGCGTCGGCGAAGCGGCTGCTGTCTTCGGACATACAGCCGGCAACCGGCCCGCCGCAGGGCGCGGCGAGGGTTTTGGCGAACTCAGCCCTTGCCTCGGCCACGGCCGCGCGGAAATCGTCGATCTTGAGCTGGTGGCGTTCGACGCCGACATAGCCCGGCTTGTTGGCGAGCATCTGGGCCAGGTCATAGAGCGCGACCGTGCGTCCGCTCAGCACGTCCATCGCGTAATGAGCGCCAACGACGATCCGGCTGTTGCCGTACTCCGCCGCGCGGACGACCATCTGCGGATAGCGCTCCGGCGCCAGCAGCGCGAGGATCAGGGATTCGGTATAGCCATAGGTCGTGTGCCCGCTGGGATAGGACGGGCTTTTCGTCAGGTCCTGCTCCGGTCCGCGCAGGTAGGCCATGTTGGTCGAAGGCGCGCCGAAGAAATCCGGCCCTTCGATCGGCGTCAGATGCGGTTCGGTCTGGAACGGACGCGAATTGCCGAACGGGTTGGCGTTCGGGCTGCCCGCCGGAAGGTTATAGGCCCGGCCGAACATGTCCGGCTTGCCGCCGACGGCGGACATGGCTTTCATGGCCTCGGGCGGCGCCGGCGTCCTGCCGTCGGTCGTCGCGTTGGCGAAGAAGAACTTGCCCACGCCCGCGTCATGCTCCGCCGTAAGAACGGCATAGCCGATGACCTTCGCCACTGCGGGCGACAGGTCGGCGCATTTAGAGGGTTTGCCGGTCTCCGGCTTCGTGCAGGCGGTGGCCGCCCGATAGGCGCCGCCGAGTTTCGAGCCCAGCGCGTCGGCCAATTCGTTGGCATTGGTGAAGGTTATGTAGGCGTCCTTCAGCGCCTGTTTCTGCGCGTCCGGCCAGGGCAACAGAAGAGGTTGCCTGGCGCTGCCGTCCTGAATCGCGCCTGTGACCTTGAAGTTGGCCTTCAGCGCGGATTGCCCCTCAGGCGTGTTCTCGAGCGCCGTGACCGGGACGAGACCGCCGACGGCAGCCAGCGTGGTGTCCGTCGGCGTCTGTGCGAAAGCCTGCAACGGGAGCAGGCAGAAGACGGCCGCGGTCGTTGTCCTAAAGAACCGAAGCATGTCGTCCCCCTGTTCGGATCGGTCATTGCCACGGGCGATTCTCGTGGATCGGCATCATGCCCCGGGATCGCCGGCCCGTCGAGGGACCGGCGCCGCTGGGCGGCATCCGGCAGCAGAGACCGCACCGGCGCCTTGGGCTGCGAAAATACGCTAGTTCACTGATATGAAATACCTTATTTTAAGCGCCCATGAACACCGGCAGTCATCGCGGGCAACAGTCCGCCGGCCCCGGAGAGGCAGGGCCCGGGACGGTCGACGCATGGATCGACTGGCGCGGCGGCATCGACGAGGTCTTTGCCGCGTTGATGACGCATCCGCGTTTCGACGAAACGAACCGGGCGTTCGCGGTGGGCACGCGGGCGGTGGCCGCGGCCGACACTGCGATGGACGGGCTCCTGAAAGATCTCGGGCGCTACCTGGTCGCCATGTATGTGCTTTACCTGCACCTTACGAGCAAAGGGGCGACACTGCCCCGGCTTTTGAACAACGCGGTGGTGCGAAGCTATCTGAGCGCCGGACGGATCCGCGCGGTCGTGGATCTGCTTACGCATTACGGCTACGTCGCAAAACTTCCGTCGGAACGCCACGGCGACCCTGCCCGCTATCTTCCCACGGACCGCTTCCTGAAATCCTGGCGCGCCCACATTCATTCCGTGCTCGAGGCCGTGTCGATCGTTGCGCCCGACGTCGCACCGATACGGGACGGGCTGGACGATCTTCCCGTCTTTTCCGCCTTCTGCCGCCATCACACCGAGACCGGATTTATGGAACTGCGCGACGAACTGCAGGAGGTGGCTTTCGTCCGCATCTTCCTGCACCGGCACGCGGGCTGGCGGCTTCTATGGGAGCTTGCCGACGGAGAGGACAGCGGCGGCGCCCTATCCCCCGGACAGGTCTCGATCAACGGCACGGCGCAACGGCTCGGCGTGTCGCGCACCCATGTAAGGCGGCTACTCAACGAAGGCGCCCGCGCTGGCCTCATCCGCTATGAAGGCCCCGGAACGGTCGCGCTCGAAGAGGCAGGCCTGGTCTCCGTGCGTTTTTTCTATGCGACGCAATGCTTCGTCTTTGTCGTGGCTGCGCAGAAGGCGATGGCCGAGCTGAGCCTCCGCAGCGGCATCTAAAGCGGACACAGCTTACGCCCCTTGTGTCTTGAGATTCTGTCAGGATGTCGCCGAGGCGTCGCCGGTTCAGATGGCCGGCTGTCTCGTCCGCTGGGCGGCTAAGGGTGGGGTCGGGGTGCGCCCTCGATGCGGGACATAAAAGAATAAACTGTGAAGAGATTTTGCCCCGCCCCCGCGGCGTCTCGGTTTGAAGGGGAACGATTTAACGCGCGGAGGACGCAGAGTTAGAAAGCCATCGATTTCTCAGCGGTCCTCCGCGCCCTCCGCGTTAAAACCTTCATTTGACGAAGGAGATGCCGCGCTGCGCGCAGTGTCGGAATACGCTGCGCTTTTCCCCTGCGTCGCGTCTGCGAATCTGCTTATGGCAACGCCTTCGCCGTCGCCTGCCACCGCGCAACCAGATCGTCCTCTTCGATCCCGTCGGTTGCCTGGCTGACCGCATGCAGAACCGGCGTGCCGATCGCGACATCCTTGGCCAGAGTGCTGGCCAGTTTCAGGTCCTTGCGTAGGATCTTGAGCAGCCGCTTGGTCACATCCGGGTCGGTCGAGTTGGCGAGCAGCAGGTCGCGATAGGCGCCGTAATTGCCCGAGGCGAAGTTGCGACCCGAGCTGACATCCATGACACTCGCCAGGAATGGCATGTCGATGCCGAGGCGGGTCGCCAGATGCGCGGCCTCGTTCATCAGCAGCATATTGGCGACGCCCAGGATGTTGTTGACGATCTTGACCCCCGCCGCCGAGCCGACGGGCCCGCAATGGAAGACCGGCTTGCCGAGCGCGTCGAAGACCGGCTTCAGCTTCGCGAACAACTCGTCGGAGCCGGCGGCCATGATGCTCATCGTGGCGTCGGCGGCGCGCACCGGGCCGCCGCTGACCGGGGCGTCGCTGACACTGGCGCCCTTCGCGCCCAGCGCCTTGGCGGCGTCGTGGATGGTTTGCGGCAGGATCGAGCTCATCAGGATCACATGCGGCGGACGCGCCGGGTCGATCCCCTCCAGCAGACCGCCCTGCCCGGCCGTGACATCCGCCACGTCTTTGTCGTTGCCGACCATGACGATCACGATGTCGTTGCCGGCAAGGTCCGCAGCCCTCGCGGTCGCGTGGATGTCCTTGGCGCGAAACGGCGACAGCGCCGCGTCGCGGATATCGCAGACCGAGACGCGGTAGCCGGCCTTGGCCAGGTTCCACGCCATGGGCCCGCCCATGCTGCCCACGCCGATGACGCCGATGCTTTGCATTCCCCTGCTCCCACACGATGCTCGTTCTCTCTGCTTCTGCTTAGCGGAACGTGCGTAAGGCGGTAAGACTATAGCCAAGTGAATAGTGTGATAGCCGGGGAGGCAGAAGCATGGACGGGGAAACCAAGGCCAAGAACAGATTTGCGATCTTCCGGGGCGCGGACGCGCCGTTCCTGGGCGACACCGGCGCCATGCCGCTGCCACCCATCCAGCCGGACTCGATGCCGGAGTTCAACCGCGCGGTGGCCTCAGGCCTGGGCGACGGCGAGGAGGTGCGGCTGGTGTTTGCCAGTCCCGGCTTCAGCCTGACCCGCGTCTGGTTCAAGAAGGATTTCCCGCTGCCGCTGCACAGCCACGACGCGGACTGCCTCTATTACATCACGGCAGGCAGCATCCGGCTGGGCAACAAGACGCTGGCCAAGGGCGACGGCTTCTTCCTGCCGGCCGATATGCCCTACACCTATCGCGCCGGGCCGGAAGGCGTGGAGCTGCTGGAATTCCGCACGGCCGACAAATTCGATTTCCGCTTCCATTCCGATACGCCGGAATTCTGGACGAAAGCCGCCGATATTTGCGCGGCCAACCAGGCGGGATGGAAGACGGCGCCGGTGCCGCGCGAATGAGGCGACAGGTTCACGACCAAGGTAGCAGGGTCCGGTCTCGCGCAGATATATGGAAAGAAGCATGATCCTGGTCGAACCCGCTCCTCCACTGGTATTCGATTGACCAACGTTCGCTGGCCATCGGCGGTTCGGACGCTTCGGCATACAGGGTTAGCTGGACCGTGCATTTGGGATGCTTGTGCAGAAACGCACGGGCGCCGGCCGCCGCTGCAATGTCGATTGCTTCGAGGCTATCGGCAAACGCATGCCAGGACGGGTTATGAACCGCCCGGTGCCTCGGCCCGGTTGGGTCGAGCGCCGCCGGAAGCGTGAGCGTCTCGTCGGAGCGCGGAGCTGCAGCTTCCGTCCAGTGCACTGCATTCTTGAGGACTGTGATGCGATTGGTGGTGGAGAACGCGAGACCGCCGAGAAAGGGCACGCCCACTCTGATCGCGCGCCTTGCCGGAATGTCTGCGAACTGAATGGACCAGGCATGACCTGCGGCAAGCCTGCCCGAGGCGGCCGCGGACTCGCGACCATGGTCGGTGTTCGTGGATGTGCCGAAGGCGCTCTGCGCCGCGTAATAAGCGCCGATGACACTTGAGAACGAAGGACAAAGCGGCTCAAGCGCACGATAGGCGATATCGGCCGCCTCATAGAAACTGAGGGCCCCGTATTCGGTCATAGCCGGTAGAATATCGCTTGGAGTGCCGTCGATTGTAGCAATCCAAGTCGCCTCGTATTCCGGCAAGACCAGATTCAAAAGGACCGAGACTTCCTGCAGGCAGCCTTCCAAATCTTCCGCCAGCCCGTATGTCCACTCCAACCGCTCACGCTCGAAAAAAGAGAGGAGCGAATGATGCCACCACACCGGTGGAGCGCCGGCGGCCGATAGTTCGCTCCCCAGGGTAACGGTGAAGGCTTTTCCCAGCCCGTAGTGATGAATGCGCTCAAAGATCAGAAGAATGCGGAAGTCCGCCGTCAATGGCTTAGCGAACCACATCTGGTCGCCGATCTTCTGGTCGAAGATAAAATCCGGAAAGGTTCGAGCGACAAACTTCTTCAGCAGCGACGGCAGGTTAACCGCCCCTTCTCCAATGCCGCCCAGAACGGCGATCGTCCGCTTGGCCGACGCGTTGTCGGTCAATCCGGGAAACTGCGCGAGCAGAAGCCCATGGGCTCGCATTCTCTGCGCAAGAGCGGCCGTGATTTCCTGATTCAGCAGATCGAACCGGTCGCGTGCCAACATACTTGTGTCGCCCCCTGCGAGACCTTTACTACGAGTGCCGAGGCGTCTTCCACGTTGCATTGACGCTCGCGGATACAGTTTGAGGGAGGGAGCATTCATGGCCAAGGTTTTCGGGGCCGAATCCACAACGGACGAGGTGCTGGAGGGCGTAGACCTGACCGGCAAGCGCGTGCTGGTTACCGGCGTGTCGGCCGGCCTGGGCGTCGAGACGGCTCGGGTCCTGGTCGCCCATGGCGCCCACGTCGTCGGCACGGCGCGCGACCTGGACAAGGCGCGCACGGCGACCGCCGGCATTCCCACCGCGACGAACGACGGTCCCGGGTTGCAGCTGGAGGAGCTGGACCTGGCCTCCCTGGCCAGCGTTCGCGCCTGCACCACCCGGCTGAACGCGACCGGCAAGCTGTTCGACGTCGTCATCGCCAATGCCGGCATCATGGCCTGTCCGCAGGGCAAGACCGCCGACGGGTTCGAGACCCAGTTCGGCACCAACCATCTCGGCCATTTCGTGCTGGTCAACCGGATCGTCAGAATCCTGAAGTCGGGCTGGCGGCTGGTCAACCTGTCGTCCGGCGGACATGTCTTTTCCGACGTCAACCTGGACGACCCGAATTTCGAACGCACGCCTTACGATCCGTTCGCGTCCTACGGACGGTCGAAGACCGCGAACATCCTGTTCGCCGTCGAGTTCGACCGTCGCCACAAGGACCAGGGCATTCGCGCCACGGCCGTGCACCCCGGCGCCATCCATACCGAGCTCGGCCGCCATATGACGCCGGAAACAATCAAGCAGATCATGGAGGCTCTGGCCGCCGCGGCGAAGGACGGCGACACCAGCGGCGGCTTCAAGAGCGTGCCGCAGGGCGCTGCTACCTCGGTCTGGGCAGGTTTCGTCGCAGCGTCCGACGCGGTCGGCGGACGCTATTGCGAGGATTGTCACGTGGCGGAAACCGTCGCGCAGCCCGGTTTGGCGGGCGGCGTGATGGCTTATGCCCTGGATGCCGGCAATGCTAAGGCGCTGTGGGCCAAAAGCGAGCAAATGGTCGGCGAGCGGTTCTGAACGCCGGGCTTTATCCGTCAACACTGAACAGAATGCGTGAGCGAGCAGGTAATGGCTGAGCAGAATTGGGACGATGTGTGCGACGTGCTGGTGGTGGGATCGGGCGGCGGCGCGCTGATCGGCGCCTATAGCGCCGGATCGCGGGGCCTGAAGGTCATCGTCGTCGAGGCGACGGACAAGTTCGGCGGCACCACCGCCTATTCCGGGTCGGGCATGTGGCATCCGGGCAACCCTGTTCTGAAGCGCTCCGGCGCGCCCGACACGACCGACGCTGCGCACGCCTATTACAAGTCGGTGGTCGGCAACCGCACGCCGGAGGCGATGCAGGACGCCTACCTGACCACCGGGCCGAAGATGATCGAAGACCTGGAGCGCAACCCGCACTTCCAGTTCGACGTCTATCCCTGGCCCGACTATTACGGCAACGCTCCGCACGCCCATGCCGAGGGGCGGCACATCATCAGCCGGTCGATCTCTGTGGCCGAGCTGGGCGAGGTGCGGCCGTTGATCCGGCCGACCTTGTCGACAGAGCGCGAAGGCCAGACGCCGATGGACCCGGTTATGGGCGGCCAGGCGATGATCGGCCGCGCCCTGCTCGCCTGCAAGAGCACCGGCAATGTCGACCTGCGCGCCTCCACCCCGTTCGAGCGGCTGATCGTCGAGGACGGGCGCGTGGTCGGCGGCGAAGTGGTCGCTGACGGGAATGTCCGTCGCATCCGTGCCACGCGCGGCGTGCTGCTGGCCGCCGGCGGGTTCGAGCAGAATGCGGAACTGCGCAAGAAATACGGCATCGCCGGGCCGCCCGCCTGGTCGGTCGGCGGCTTGGGCAACAAGGGCAAGGCCTTGGAGGCGGGCATCGCGGCCGGCGCGGCGACGGACCTGCTGGACCAGGCCTGGTGGTCGCCAGGCCTGATGCATCCCGACGGCACCGCGACCTTCACGGTCGGCATCCTGGGCGGGATCATGGTGAACGGCGCGGGCAAGCGCTTCGCCGACGAATCCATGGCCTATGACCGGCTGGCCCGCGAGATGCTGAAGGGCGAGAAGACCGGCGTGCAGCACATCCCGTGCTGGATGATCTGGGACAAAAAATACGGCGACGACGTGCCGGTGATGAACGCCTCGGTCACACTGAAACCGGCAGAGGAATATATCGCGGCCGGGCTGTGGGTGAAGGCCGATACGCTGGACGAGCTTGCCGACAAGATGGGCGTGCCGCGCGACGCGCTGAACGAGACGGTGGCACGCTTCAACGGGTTCGCCAAGACCGGCAAGGACGAGGATTTCCATCGCGGTGAGGAGCCGTTCGAGAAGTTCATCTATGCCGCCGCCGAGTATCTGGAGAACATCGTCTCCAACGACGGCAAGATGGGCAAAGGTCCGAAGGACAAGGGCATCAACCCCGGCTTGATCCCGATCACGGAAGGCCCGTTCTATGCCGCCAAGTTCGCGGTCTCCGACCTGGGCACCAAGGGTGGCCTGAAGACCGATGCCAGTGCCCGGGTCCTGCGCCCCGACGGATCGGTGATTCCCGGCCTCTACGCCGCCGGCAACACCATGGCGGCGGTCAGCGGCGAGGCCTATCCGGGCGGCGGCAACCCGGTCGGATCCTCGGCCGTGTTCTCCTATCTGGCGGCGCTGGATATGGCCGGCGGCGGGAGCACCGTGGGTAACGGCTAGGATTTTAGCCGGTTTTAAGGTAACAAAGCCGCCCGAGGATCGTACGGCAACGGACGGACGCATAAAGACGTGGTTCTAGCGCCCCTGACGGCAGCCTGCATCGCAGCCGCCGCCCACAGCTATCAACTGCCGCCGGCCTATATGTTCGCCATCCTGAAAACGGAGGGCGGGCATGTCGGCCAGCAGGTCCATAATACCAATGGCACCTACGATCTTGGCCCGTTCCAGATCAACACGAGCTGGGGCCCGGCGATCGCCAGCTTCTGGCATATCCCGTTGGCCCAGGCGATTGCGCATGTGCGCGACAATGGCTGCGCCAACGCGGTGATCGCGACCGCGATCCTCAAGAAATACCTGATCGAGAGCAAAGGCGATTACGCCAAGGCGATCGGCTATTACCACTCGCATACCGAGGCGCTGGCCTCGGTCTACCGCAAGGCGGTGCTGGACACCGTCGCAAGCTTCGGCAAACCCGGCCAGCCGGCGATCAACCTGCCGCAGCCGAAATACCGCTCCCCCCTCGTCGCCCAGCCGCGTTACATCTCGCCGCTCGGGCCGCAGCCGCACTACATCTCGCCGCTGGGCCCCGGCACGGAAGAAAACATCACCGGCAAGACCCGCGTCGCGCCGTCGCGCTGAACGCATCCCACCCGACAGAATTTTTCGTCTTTGCCTGACGAATTGCGTCCGGTCGCGCTTTCGGCTTGCCGCTCCCATTCAGCCTGCCACTCTGCGTTCAAAGCAGATTTTTCGGGAGGCACCGCCATGGACGACGCACCAGTCAAGGAAGTTCCGCCGGACGGCGGCATGCTGTCGGTGACCGCGAAGAACCGCAGCAGGATGGCCGCGGGCGGCGTCGAGACGGTGAACCGGCAAAAGGTCATTGCGCTGGCCAAGCGGCTGATCGCCAACATCAAGGCCGGCACCGGGACGCTGGCCGACGGGGTGATGGAGGTCGATACCGCGACCTACAACGACCCCGTGCTGTACGAAAGGGAAATGCGCGCGATCTTCGACACGCTGCCCTTTGTCGCCGGCATGTCGAGCGACCTGGCGAAGCCCGGCGATTTCATCAACATCAACGAATTCGGCACGCCGATCCTGATCACGCGCAACAAGGACGGCGCGGTCAAAGCCTTCGTCAATTCCTGCCGGCATCGCGGATCGGCCCTGGTGTTTTGCGAACGCGGCCAATCGCCCGGCGGGTTCAGCTGCCCCTATCACGGCTGGAGCTACAACCTGGATGGCAAGCTGCTGGGTGTCGCCCATCCCGCCGATTTCGGCGAGGTCAACAAGTCCGAGCTGGGCCTGGTCGAGGTCCAGGTCGAGGAGCGTCACGGCATCATCTTCTGCGCGCCCCGGCCGGGCGTCACGTTCGACCTTGACGAGTATCTGGGCCAGGAGCTTCAGGAAGAGCTGGCGCAGTGGGACATCGGCGCGCTGCAGCACGCCAAGACCGGCTCGATCCCGCTGGATGGCAACTGGAAGCTGACCTTGGAGGCCTTCCTCGAGGTCTATCACTTCGAAGTCACGCACAAGAACAACCTCGCCATTGTCGCCTATGGCGACGCGACCGAGATCCGGACGTTCGGCAAGCACGTGTTCTTCGCCATCCCGATGAAGAGCATCCTGGAGCTGGAGACCATTCCCGAAGAGGAGTGGATTCCGGAAAAGCATATGATGTTCGGCTATACGCTGTACCCCGGCACGCTGATGAACATCACGCCGGTGATCATGGCGCTCTATGCGATGTATCCCGTCGCCCTGCACAAATCCGGCGTCCGCCATTCCATCTATGCCCGGCTGGATATGAGCGACCCGGCGAACCGCGAATTGGGCGAGCAGACCTGGGAATCGTCCAACGGCATCGTGCAGCGCGAGGATTACCCCTTCGGCATAACCTCGCCGCAGAAAGGCATCTATCGCGAAGCTGTGCCGAAATTCCTGTTCGGCAGGAACGAGCTGGGCCTGCAGCACATGCTGAAGGTGACGCGGCAGATGGTGGCCGACGCGGAGAAGTGACCGTCGTTCAGGCCGCCGGCCACTCGGCAAAAGGACGGATGTCCTGCGGCTTGGCGACCAGCACGACGCCATACCATTCCCGGTCCTCCGCGTGGGCGCGGCGGTCGGCGTCGCTCAACTCCTGAGCTTCGTGCATCAGGGCCCGGAACTTGCGCTCGAACCGCTCGCGCGAACCGGGAGTAAGCTTCATGAAATCGCAGACCCAGACCGATTTTTCCTCATCCACATCAGGCTTCTTGAAAGTTTCGCTCAGCCATTGGTTGAGGCGGCGCGCGTAAGGGCCGTTCGGGATCAGCAGCATGTCGCGTGAAGTCTTGAGACGTATCTCATTGCCCGGCAGCAGCTCGATCAGCCCGATCTTGTCGAGCTGGAGCAGATGGTCGATCAGAACCGGCTCGGGAATCTCGATGTCGTCGCGCAGTTCCTTCGCCGTCCAACCCTTGCAGATCTGCGCGAAGAGGTAGTTGAGCAGCGGGCTCTCGGCGAGCGCCTGCTCCTGTTGCAGCGTGTGCCGCATCGGACGGCTCTCGACCCGCTTAGCCGCGATCTCGCAGAGCGCGAAGAAATCGATGTCGATCAGTTCGCAGAGCCGCTGCAGCACGGCGGTCTCGACACTGTCGGCGGAGAACCAGCGGGTCACCGTACGCTCAGTGACGCCCAGCCGGCGCGCGACGTCGGCGAACCGCAACCCATGCTGCCGGAGCAACTCCCGCAGCACCTCCATCATCACGTCGAGCTGCGATTTCATCCGGCCCTCCCCTTCGCGGCGCCGGAGTCTCTTAGCCGGGCTTGGCCGCCCTGAACACGAAGTATTTCGACAGAGTGAAGTTGAACACCAGCCCGACCGCCGTCCCGGCAACGATTCCCAGGATCGGATGAGCGTGGAACAGCGGCAGCGTCTCCACCAGCAGGGAATGCGTGCCGATATTCAGCAGGTTGCCGACGATGTTGGCCGAGGCGAAGCGCAGATATTCGCTGAGGACCGCGCTGCTGCGCCGATCGCGGAAGGTCAGGTAGCGGTTCAGCGTATAGGTCGCGCTCATGCCGAAAACGAGCGAGGAGACGACCCGCCCGCTGACCAGTCCCAGCGGGGTGAAACGGATCAGCAGGTAGAACGTGCCGGCATCGACCAGGAAGCCGATGCCGCCGACGAAGCTGAATTTGATGAACTGCCGCTGGCCCTCGGTGAGGCCGGAATAGAGCCGCTTAAACACCGTCGACGAATTTGCCGGACAGCGCGTCGTCGATCAGCGCCTTGGTTTCGGCGATGCCGTAAAGCTGAGTGAACGAGCCCATGCGCGGCCCCTCCCCTTGCCCGAACAGCACGGCATAGATGCCCTTGAACCAATCCTTGAGCTCCGGGAACGGGTGCCGCTTGCCGATCTCGTAGATCTGGTTCTGGATCTCCTCGGCCGTGCTGTGCGAGGGCAGCGTGGCGAGCAGGAGCGAAAGCTCGGACAAAGCCGCGCGCTCGGTCGGGTCGGCGGCGCGGAAGGTCTTCGCCGGCTTCACGAAGTCCTGGTAGTACTTCACCGCATATTCGACCAGCCGGCCCATGAAGGGTGAGGTCGTCGGATTGGCGCCCGGCACATAGCGGCTGATGAAACCCCACAGCACGGCAGGGTCTTCCGCATTGGCGACGCCGGCCAGGTTCAACAGCACATTGAACGACAACGGACAGTCCATCGCCGGCGGATTGCCGGAATGGATGTGCCAGATCGGGTTCTCGATCTGCTTTGCCGGTTCCTCGTTCGGATACTTGGCGGCGAAGGTGATGTATTCGTCGACCGCGCGCGGGATGCCGTCGAAATAGAGCCGCTTGGCGCGCCGCGGCTGCTGGAACATATAGAGCGACAGGCTTTCCGGCGGCGCATAGCGCAGCCAGTCCTCCATCGTCAGTCCGTTGCCCTTGGACTTGGAGATCTTCTGCCCCTTCTCGTCCAGGAACAGCTCATAGCTGAACCCTTCCGGCGGGTTGCCGCCCAAGATGCGTGCGATCTTCTGGCCAAGCTGGACCGAAGGGATCAGGTCCTTGCCCGACATTTCGTAATCGACGCCGAGCGCGACCCAGCGCATTGCCCAGTCCGGCTTCCATTGCAGCTTGCAATGACCGCCGGTAACCGGAACCTCCAGCGTCGTGCCGTCCTCGTCCTGAAACACGATCGTGCCGGCATCGGCGTCGCGCGAAATCAGCGGCACCTGCAGCACGCGCCCGGTCTTGGGCGAAACCGGCAGGAACGGGCTGTAGGTCGATTGCCGCTCGTCGCCCAAGGTCGGCAGCATCACGGCCATGATCTCGTCGTAGTGCTGCAGCACCTTGAGCAAGGTCGCGTCGAACCGGCCGGACTTGTACCAGTCGGTCGCCGACTGGAACTCGTACTGGAAGCCGAAACTGTCCAGGAAGCCGCGCAGGCGGGCGTTGTTGTGGTGGCCGAAGCTTTCATGCGTGCCGAACGGATCGGGGATCGTGGTCAGCGACTTGCCCAGATGCTGGGTCACCATCTCCTTGTTGGGGATGTTGTCCGGAACCTTGCGCAACCCGTCCATGTCGTCGGAGAAGCAGAACAGCCGCGTCGGGATATCGGAAATCGCCTCGAAGGCGTGCCGCACCATGGAGGTGCGCGCCACCTCGCCGAACGTGCCGATATGCGGCAGGCCCGACGGGCCGTAGCCGGTCTCGAACAGCACATAGCCCTTCTCCGGCGGTTTCTTGGCAAACCGCTCAACCAGCTTGCGCGCTTCCTCGAAAGGCCAGGCGCGCGCGGTGGGGAGGGCTTGCTGAATCTCGGCTGAAAGGGCGGACATCGAACCACTCTTGAAAAGGACGCCGGACCCTATGCGCCACGCCGCGGCAGGTCAACGTGGGCAGGCCTGGAGAGTGGCCGTTTTGACCCTGTCGGCCTAAGCTCGCACGAATCGTGATAGCCGTACCCTCCCCTTCGCCGACGAATTTGCCCGCGCCTGCCGGCCCGGCCCGCATCGTACTGCCCAATGTCGGCGCGCTGGCTGTGTCGGCCAACCATGCCGCATGGCTGACGCCGGACGGAGAGATCGAGGAGTTGAACCTGCGCGACGCAGCGATGCGCGCCGCTAGTGGGGCCATCGTTTGTCACGCAAAGGCGACGGCCAGACGGCTGGGCACAGACCGGTTCGCGGCCTTCGATCTGCTGGATCTGTTCGCCTTCGTCCATCCGGCGCGGTTCTGCCTGCCGACTGTGCGCGGGCTGACCGACCGGCTGGACCTGCCGGCGCCCAAGGGGCTGGAATCGCAGTGCGTCTCGATGACCATGATCGCCGAACGCCTGCTCGCCGATCTGATGGAGGGCCGCGCCGACATCCAGTCCGACCCCGTCGCGCTGGCTGAGGCCATGGCGCAGGGCGGCTGGAGTTGGGGGCCATCCGTGATGGAGGCGCTTAGGGGAACCACCCGCATCCAGACTGTCGCCCGCGCCTTCGAAATCTGGCGCAAGCTGCCCGACTGGGAGGACGAGCCGCCGGAAGGACCGCCGGGACAGCTGCCGGTCTTCCCCAACGAGAGCCGCAAGCGGCTGGCCGACATGATCGCGGTCGAGCGCGGTCACGCCGCGGAGCCCCGGCCGCAGCAGGCGGACTTCGCCAGTGCCGTCACGGCCGCCTTCACCCCGCGCGACGTGCAGGATGCGCCGAATGGCGTGATCGCCGAGGCCGGCACCGGCGTCGGCAAGACGCTGGGATATCTGGCACCGGCCACGCTCTGGGCCGAGCGGAACCGCGCTCCCGTCTGGGTTTCGACCTATACCCGCAACCTGCAGCACCAGATCGACGACGAGCTGGAGCGCCGCTTTCCCAATCCCGCCGAGAAGGCCGAGCGCGTTGTTATCCGCAAGGGGCGCGAGAACTATCTGTGTCTGCTGAACTATGCCGACGCGGTGCGCGCCGCCGGCCAGGGCGGCAACGCGGTCGCCACCGGGCTGATGGCGCGCTGGGCCGCGGCGACGCGGGACGGCGACATGACCGGCGGCGATTTCCCCGGCTGGCTTTCCGAACTGCACGGCCGTCCGCGCACGCTGGGCCTAGCCGACCGGCGTGGCGAATGCGTCTACAGCGCCTGCGAGCATTACCGCCGCTGCTTCATCGAGCGCAATGTACGCCGCGCGCGCCACGCCGACATCGTGATCGCCAACCATGCGCTGGTGATGATCCAGGCGGCTCTGGGCGGCACCGAGGATGCCAATCTGCCCACGCGCTATGTCTTCGACGAAGGACACCATCTGTTCGATGCCGCCGACAGCGCCTTCTCCGCCCATCTGACCGCCTTCGAGACGGCTGAACTCCGGCGCTGGCTGGTCGGCGCGGAAACGAGCGCCCGCAGCCGTGCGCGCGGCCTGAAGCGCCGGATCGAGGATCTTGTCGCCGGTGACGAGGCCATGCTCGATCTGCTGGATCAGATCAACGAGGCGGCGCGCGCGCTGCCGGGCGACGGCTGGAACCAGCGCGTGTCCGGCGATGAGCCGCGCGGTCCCGCCGAACGCTTCCTCTTCGCGCTGCGCAAACTGGTCTATACGCGGGCCGAGGGGCTGAATTCGCCCTACAGCCTGGAGACTGAGCCCCGCCCGGCCCCGGACGATCTCCTCGAAGCCGCGCTGGCATTGGACAAGGCGTTGGCCGCACTCGAAAAACCGATCGCAGCCCTGGCCAAGAAATTCGCCGAGAAACTGGACGACGAGGCGGACAAGCTGCCCGGAGAAGACCGCCGCCGGATCGACGCCATGGCGCGCGGCCTGGTCAGACGGGGCACCATGACCCTGGCCGCCTGGCGCGGCATGCTGAAGGCGCTGGCCTCAGACGGATCGCCCGATTTCATCGACTGGTTCGGCGTCGAGCGGATCGAAGGGCGCGACAGCGATTTCGGCTATTACCGCCATCATCTGGACCCGACCATACCGTTCGCGGCGACAATCGGCGCGCAGGCCCATGGGCTTGTGGTGACCTCGGCGACGCTGACCGATACGACCGGCAATGTCGAAGAGGACTGGGCGGCGGCCGGCGAACTGACTGGCGTCAGGCATCTGATGCAGGCGCCGGTGCGGGCCCAGGTCCCCTCACCCTTCGACTATGCCGGCAAGACCAAGGTCTTTGTCGTCAACGACGTGCGCAAGGACGATCTCGACCAGGTCGCATCCGCGTATCGCACCCTGTTCCTGGCAGCCGGCGGCGGCGGGCTGGGCCTGTTCACCGCGATCCAACGCCTGCGCGCGGTCCGTGAGCGCATCGCCGAACCCCTGGAGGCCGAAGGCATCCCGCTCTATGCGCAGCATCTTGACGGCCTGGATGTCGGCACGCTGGTCGAGATCTTCCGCGCCGAGGAGGATGCCTGCCTGCTGGGCACCGACGCGGTGCGCGACGGCGTCGACGTGCCGGGGCGGGCGCTGAGGCTCATCGTGTTCGACCGGGTGCCCTGGCCGCGTCCGGACATATTGCACAAGGCGCGCCGGCAGGCCTTCGGCGCCAAGAAATGGGACGAGCGCCTGACCCGCCGCCGGCTGCGCCAGGCCTATGGGCGCCTGATCCGCCGCGCCGACGACAGCGGCGTGTTCGTGCTGCTGGATCCGATGATGCCGTCCCGCCTGTCTGGCGCATTCCCGCCCGGCGTCGAGATCAAGCGGGTCGGGTTGGCCGAGGCGGTCGAAGAAACGCGACGGTTCCTCGATTCTCCGGCATCGTCAGAACCTAAGGACTCGTAAAGCCACCGGCACCGCATCTGTGGATACTGTTCAGGAAGACCCGCGAGACCACGTAGCTCTGGCTGCCGCGGACGAGGCGACTGGGCACGGCGCTTTCGCAAAGATCGGCGATCTCGTAGCCGTCCTGCGTGTTCCAGGCCTGTGGATAGGCCGGATGTGAACCGGGCGTCGGGATTGCGTCGGAAATCGCCTCCGCCATTTCATGCGATGAGACATAGGTCATTTCAGCAAAGCCATGCCGGCAGTCCGGCATCACGCCATAGAACAGATTGCGGGGCTTAACAGTGGCCGAGGTCGCCGAATGGTACGCCCCGAAGGCGACGCAGGACCTTCCGAAGCTCTTGATCGTAATGCTGGCTGGAAAATAGACCATATAGAGGGTGTCGAGATCGTCCCTGGGCAGTTTGTGGGCGGCGATCTGTCCGCGCAGCTCCGTTTGGATCGCCGCGTCGGTCACCACGCGCGCCTTGTTCTGCGGCATGATGGTGAAATTGCCGACATAGGTTCCACGCCCGATCGTCTGGTTGGTGCCGGCGTGTCCGTCGGTCGCCTTAAGATTGGTCGCGTACTCCTTAAGCTTGTCGACGTACGTGCTGTTCACCGCGGCGGCCAGGAAATCGCCGATTTTCGCGGAGGTCGTGGGGTCCACGTCACTGCCCCACATCACCGCGACCACCTTGGCGTGGGATAGGACCGGCCCGCCGAAATAGAGCATCGTGCGGGGTGTTGCGGCCTGGGCATCGGGCTTGGCCCGCGCCGCACGCGCGGCGGCCGTGGGAAAGAGATGGTAGGCGACGCTGTCGCCATCGTCGGCACGCGCGGCTGTGGCGGCCATTGCGAGAAAGGCCGCCGCCGCGGCCAGAATCGATCTCCGCTGCATCCCTCACTCCGGATTTGTTATTGGATCGCTATACCGCAACCTGTGTGCCGGGTCGACAGCCGACGCCCGAGATTTTGACAGCAGGATATTGGAGTGTAGAGGTAGTTCAGGAGCGACGCGGCCCCTACCGGCTTCGGCCGGAAGGGACTAACTATGTTCTTGTTCAGCTCCCTCCCGGCTGTAGAACCCTCGAGACGATGACCGACGCACACACAAATTCGTCCGCTCCCGAATCAGGCTGGTTCGGCGACCGGCCGGTCGACCCCAGGGAAAAGACCGGCCTTGTCCGCGAGGTCTTCGACCGGGTCGCAAGCCGCTACGACCTGATGAACGACCTGATGTCGGGCGGCGTGCATCGCTTGTGGAAGGCCGATTTCATTCGCGCCGTCGCGCCCCGCTCGCACGAGACGCTGCTGGACGTGGCGGCGGGCACAGGCGATATCGCGGCAGCCTGGCGCCGGCATGGCGGCGGCCCGGCCGTGCTGTGCGACATCAACGAGGCGATGCTGTCGAACGGGCGCGACCGCGCCTTCGACCGGGGCCGGGTGGCCGGTCTCTCCTGGGCCGTGGGCAACGCCGAGGCCCTGCCCTTCCCGGATCGCAGCTTCGATGCCTATACCATCGCGTTCGGCCTGCGAAATGTTACAGACATCGATGCGGCGCTGTCGGAAGCGCGCCGGGTGTTGAAGCCGGGCGGCAGATTCTTCTGCCTGGAATTCAGCCGCGTTGCCGTGCCGCCGCTGCGCCGGGCCTATGACGCCTATTCCGATGCCGTGATCCCGCGCCTGGGGGCGATGGTTGCCAAGGACCGGGACAGTTACGTCTATCTGGTCGAAAGCATCCGCCGGTTTCCGCCGCAGGAAGCGCTGATCGAGCGGATCGAGCGCGCCGGCCTTTCGTTCGCGCGTTATCGCAATCTGTCGGCCGGAATCGCCGCTATCCACCGCGCCGTCAGGATTTGATCGCGGTCGCGGGATGAAGGAATGGTCTTTCCGCAACGTATAGTCGTACAATGATCGCGTGTTCCGTTCTTTCGAAGGGACGTTTTGTTGCCTGATGCGACCCAACTGCCCGACCTCGCAGGCAAGCGGCTATTGCTGGTTATCTCCGGCGGTATCGCGGCCTATAAGGCGTTGGAACTGATCCGGCTGATGCGCAAGTCCGGTGCGTCGGTTCGGGCGGTGCTGACCAAGGCAGGCGCCGAGTTCGTGACCCCGCTCAGCGTCGGCGCACTGACCGAGGACAAGGTCTATACAGACCTCTTCTCCCTGACCGACGAGGCGGAGATGGGGCATATCCGCCTCTCTCGCGAGGCCGACCTGATCGTGGTCGCGCCCGCCACCGCCGACCTGCTGGCCAAGATGGCGCAGGGCTTGGCCGACGATATCGCCTCCACCACCCTGCTCGCCGGCGACAAGACCGTCCTGGTCGCCCCGGCGATGAACTATCGGATGTGGGAACACCCGGCCACGGTCGCCAATCTCGCGACGCTGGAAAGCCGGGGTGTCTTGCGTGTCGGGCCCGAACCCGGGCCGATGGCCTGCGGCGAGTTCGGCACTGGCCGCATGGCCGAGCCGGCGGATATCCTTCAGGCTGTTGCGAGTTTCTTCACGTCCACCGCCGTCGGGGGACGCCTGAAGGGGCGGCGGGTGCTGGTGACCAGCGGACCGACGCGCGAGGCGATCGATCCTGTCCGCTTCATCAGCAATCATTCCTCCGGCAAGCAAGGCCACGCCATCGCCGCTGCGTTCGCCAAGCAGGGCGCCGAGACGATCCTTGTGACCGGGCCGACTGTCGAGCCTGTGCCGGCGGGCGTGGCGGTCGTTCGCGTCGAAAGCGCCGAAGACATGCTGAACGCATGCCTGAAATCACTGCCCGTCGATGTCGCGGTCTGCGCCGCGGCAGTCGGCGACTGGCGGG
This sequence comes from Alphaproteobacteria bacterium, assembly GCA_035493715.1. Classification (GTDB taxonomy): domain Bacteria; phylum Pseudomonadota; class Alphaproteobacteria; order BOG-932; family Roseiterribacteraceae; genus BOG-932. Next base: position 21,701 of record DATJHU010000075.1, read on the forward strand.
TGGCGAAGCCTTCGGCCAAGAAGATCAAGAAGCGTGGCGACGAGACGCTGGAGCTCAAGCTGACGCAGACGCCGGACATCCTGAAAACGCTGTCCAAGAAGGGGCCGAAGCGGCCGCGCCTGGTCGTCGGCTTCGCGCTCGAGACCGACGATCTTATGAAGAACGCGGCTGCAAAGCTGAAGAGCAAGGGTTGCGATTGGATTGTAGCGAATGCCGCCGCGCAGGATGGCAGCGTCTTCGGCAGCGACTATAACAGCGTCTCGCTGGTCAGCGCCGAAGGAACCCAAAGCTGGCCGCGTGTCACCAAGCAGGATGTCGGCCAGAGGCTCGCCGCGGCAGCCGCCGACACGCTCTCCGCGCCTACCAACCCGTCCCGCAAGATCGGAGCCGCCTGAACGCCCATGATACCGATTCCCGTCATAACGCTGCCCCACGGCGCCGATATGGACCTGCCTTCCTATGCAACCGAACATGCGGCAGGACTCGATCTGATGGCGGCGGTCGCCGAACCGATGGCGATCGAGCCGGGCCAGTGGACGATGGTGCCTACAGGCATCGCGATGGCCCTTCCTGTTGGGTACGAGGCTCAAGTCAGGCCGCGCTCCGGCCTGGCGGCAAAACACGGCGTTACCGTGCTGAATTCCCCCGGCACGATCGACGCGGACTATCGCGGCGAAATCAAGGTGATTCTGATCAACCACGGAAATTCTACATACGCCGTGGAACCAAAAAGCCGCATCGCACAATTAGTAATCGCGCCGATAACGCAAATTAGTTGGGAAATAGCCGAATCCCTGCCGGAAACGACGCGCGGCGATGGGGGTTTCGGTTCTACCGGAACCGGAAAAACTGGTGTGTAAAAACGATGCTACGACTTTCCAAGAAGCTGATGTTCGCCATCGAGGCCGTCCTCGATATCGCCTACAACTCGGGCGCGCAGCCGGTGCAGAGCCGTGAGATCAACAGCCGCCAGGGTATTCCTCGGCGTTATCTCGAACCGGTTCTGCAGCAGCTAGTCCGCGCCGGGATTCTCGACGGCGTAAGGGGGCCGCGCGGCGGCTACCGTCTGGCGCGAGAGCGCCGCAAGATAACGCTGGCCGAGATCGCCGAGGCGGTGCGCAGCACCGAATCGACGGCCGATCCGTTCGAGATTCCACCGGGCTCTCCGCTGGGACAGCAGATCGTCCGTCCTCTCTGCGTGGACCTGGTCGCGACCTGGACCAAGGAGCTGGAAAAGATCTCGATCGAAGATCTGTGCATGCGGGCGCGCGAGACCGGCATCGACAGCGTCGCCGCCAACACAGCGGATTTCTCGATCTGACATGAACGCCGGCGATAGGGCTGGTTGAAGCCTTCTCCCGGCGCTATATCCTCCCTACGTTCGTATTATTATTGGTTTTACAGCGTGGGGCAGAACTATGGCCGCAGACACACACGATGCCGCCCAGAACGCCAATATCCGCGGGCGGGTCTATGACAGCGTTCTCGACACCATCGGCGGGACGCCGCTGGTCCGGATGCGCAAGCTTGAGGCACGCAACGGCGTGAAGGCCGAGTTGCTGGCAAAGCTGGAGTTCTTCAACCCGCTGGCCAGCGTCAAGGACCGTATCGGCCTTGCCATGATCGAGGCCGGCGAAGCGGCCGGCAAGATCGGCCCGAACACCACGATCATCGAACCCACGTCCGGCAATACCGGCATCGCGCTGGCCTTCGTCTGCGCCGCCAAGGGCTATCGCCTGATCCTGACCATGCCGGAGAGCATGTCCCTGGAGCGGCGCAAGATGCTGCTGATCCTGGGCGCCAAAACCGAACTGACGCCGGCCTCCGCGGGCATGCGCGGCGCTATTGCCCGCGCCGAGGAGCTGCTTAAGGAAATTCCCGACAGCTTCATGCCGCAGCAGTTCGCCAATGCGGCGAACCCCGCGGTCCATCGCAGCACGACCGCCGAAGAAATCTGGCATGACACGGATGGTCGCGTCGATCTGCTGATCTCGGGCGTCGGCACCGGCGGCACGCTGACCGGCGTTGCTGAGGTCATCAAGCCGCGCAAGCCCTCCTTCCGCGCAATCGCGGTCGAGCCCGAGGACAGTCCGGTGCTATCGGGCGGCGTCCCCGGACCGCACAAGATCCAGGGTATCGGCGCCGGCTTCATACCACCGATTCTCAATACCGGTCTGATCGACGAGGTCATCCGGATCTCCAACCAGACCGCACTGGATACCGCTCGGCTGAGCGCCAAGATCGAGGGATTGCCGGTCGGCATCTCCTCCGGAGCGGCCCTGGCCGCCGCCATCGAGGTCGGCAGCCGGCCGGAGATGGCGGGAAAGGTGATCGTCACGATCATCCCGAGCTTCGCCGAGCGTTATCTTTCGACAGCTTTGTTCGACGGACTCGGCTGACCTTTTCCGGTCGGCCGTCCGCCACGCAGGAGCCCTGCCCTATCCGGAATGCGTCGCGAGCAACGGGGATTCGCTGCTGGCTGTAGCCGATGTGTAGGTTATCGCCGTGCCTCCGCCGCTCGCGGCCAGTTGGAAACCGGTGGCGACGTATTGGCCCATCAGCGTGATCGTCGCCTTCAGGCTTCCGTCGACGATCGTCAAAGTGCCTTGCGTCTTGGTGTTCTGGACGAAGGTCAGCTTTTCCGCCGCGCTGAAGCCGAACGAGGAGAGCTTGATGGTGTCGGTCTCGGCGAAACCCGACGTCTTGAATGCGATGCCGCTCGTCCCGGCCACCGAAAGCGTGCTGTTCGGCCCGAACATCACCGCTCCCCCAATAATGCCTCCGTCGGCGACAACTTCCGTCCCACCGCTCAGAACCGTGCCGGTTGCCTGAGCGCCGGATACCACCGTCAATGTCGCTCCGTTTCCGATCGTCAGCCCGGACACGGATGTGCCCGACGCGACGTTCGCACCACCACCGCTGCTGATCGTAACGCCGCTCACCTTGCCGCCGGCAAAGGTCAGTTTGCCGCCAGATAGGACCGTCGTGCCACTGGCAACGCCGCCGGTCAGAAGTTTCTCGGTTCCGCCCGAGGACACGACTGCGCCGACGGTCGTGCCGCCCTGAACCGTCAGAAGCGCGCCGCCGCCGACCTTCGTACCGCTGGCGGTGCCGCTCGGCCCAACGGTTTCGGTTGCACCCGATGCGAGCGAGGCGGCGACGCTTAGACCGCCGCCGCCGGCAGGACTGACCTGGAGCATCCCACCGGCCGTGACCTTCGCACCCGATATCGTGCCACCGGATAAGACCTGCAGCGTGACCCCGTCCCCAACCGCGATGCCGCTTAACTTCACACCGTTGGCGATGGCCTCGGTTCCGCCGCTGCTGATCTTCAATCCGCTGATCGTACCGCCGGTATAGACAATGGTTCCACCGGCCAGGACCGTCGCGTTCAGGGCGGTCGCACCGGCACCGACGCGTAGGGTAACGCCCTTGCCGACCACGAAACCTTTGAGCGAAATGCCGCTGGCGATCGCGATGGCCCCGCCGCTGCCGACCTGCAAATCCGTCGAGGTCCCGCCGGCATAGATCAACTGCCCGCCGGAAAGCACTTTCGTCCCGCTGGCCACGCCGCCGGATGACACGCGTTCGATGCCGCCGTTGGAAACGACCGCTCCGACCGTCATGCCGCGAACATTGAGGACGCCTGCATTTCCGACCTTCGTGCCGCTGGCGACGCCACCCGACGAAACGATCTCATAGGAATTGACCGCCGGACCTGAGTTCGGCTTCGTTCCGCTGACGGTGGCATTGACCGTCAGTCCGCCCGAGCCGACCAGAATCTGGCCCCCGTCGGTCGCCAGGCTGCCGTTCGCAGTGCCGCTGGTGGAGGTGCCGCCTGGCAAGACTCGTTCGACGCCGCCGCTCGAAATGATGGCTCCGACCGTCTTGCCGCCACTGACGGCGAGGAGCCCGCCATTTCCGACCTTCGTGCCCGAAGCCGTACCGCCGGCCAGGACTTTCTGCGTTGCACTGAGCAGCACGACGCTGCCGCTTGCGACGCCGCCCGTCGAAATGACTTCGGCTCCGCTCACCCCCACGATATCCGAGAGCGCGCTGCCTTTCGCCGATACCACGACGGTGCCGCCGACACCGATGGACGCGCCGATCAGGGTTCCGCCCGACGACACAATCACCGAGGCCAGATCGCCGGGCGCCGTGCCGCTGGCGACGCCGCCGCTCAAGATGATCTGCTTGGCCGAAATCAATTGCGTGCCGGTCGCCGTTCCACCGGCGGAAACGGTCTCGGTTCCGCCGCCATTGACGATCATCCCGCTCCCCGAGCCGCCGCCGAGAATCGTATCCTTCCCGCCGTTTATCGTTACGCCAAGCGCGGTACCGCCGTCGGCGACGATCAGCCCGGCACCCTTCGATATCGACACACCGCTGAAGGTCGCGCCGGCCGAAAGCACTTCGAACGCGCCGCTGCTGAGTGTCACGGCTGTGACAGTCCGGTCGCCGCCGCCAATGAAGGCGAGCTTTCCGCCGTTCAACACCGTGGTGCCGCCCACCGTGCCGCCGGCCTGGATCTGCTGTACGCCGCCCTTGCTGACCGTCGTTCCGCTGGCAGTGCCGCCGCTAGATACGATTTCGAAGCCGCCCGAGCGGATCTTGGAGCCACTGGCGTGGCCGGCAGATCCAACCAGTTCGGTGCCGCCGCTCAACAAGACAGTGCCGGAGGCTGAGCCTCCGGATAGGATATATTGATAGCCGCCGCTGCTGACTGTCGTGCCTTGGGCGTTACCCCCACCATCGACATACTGGGTACCGCCTAGGCCTACGAAGGCCCCCACTGCGGTGCCGTAGTCGCTTTGTGCGCAGCCGCTGCCGATCGATGTATTGCTGGCGACCGCGTAGACATATTCGCCGGCCGCCTCGATCAGCTGTGTTCCGGATGCCACGCCCGCGACGGTTATATAGCCGCTGCTGACGACCGTGTTGATCGCCAAGCCGCCGGCGCTGATCTCGAAGCGATCGCCCTTGCTCAGCGTTACGTTGCTGATTGTCCCGCCGGACCCGACATAAATGATGCCGGCCGCGACCGTTCCGATCAGGGTTCCGCCGCCGGCGACATAGGCACCGCCGTCCGAGGTGATCTCTCCGCCGGTCGCAGTACCCCCGGCCAGCACCTGGAGGCCGCCGCCGGAGTCGATCACAGCGCCGCTGACCGTGCCGCCGGAAACCATCAAGAGGGCGTTCAATCCATCGACAAGCGTGCCGACGGCGCTACCGCCTGACAGGACGTTCTGAGTAGCCTCCCCACCGACGGTGGCGGAGACCGCGAGACCGCCGGAGGAAACAGTCTGGATGCCGAATTGGGCGATGATCGAGTTGCTGGCCGTGCCGCCCGACAGGTATTCGTAGCTGCCGCTGCTGACAGTCGTTTGGCTGGCGACGCCGCCGGCCACGACCTCTTCCTGCCCACCAGAAATAATGGTTGCGCTGATTAGCGTCCCGCCGGAGGAAACGATGACCTCTCCGCTGGTGACAATGCCCGAACTCGTTTGCCCAGAGCTGACAATGATCGGGTCCATGACATCCCTCCGACGAAGCCGACGATTTATCTTTGAGATAAAGGTAAGTTTATGCGCTTTTCCCTTTAAATACCGATCGGTAGAGAAAAATGAAAATGTTTTCTGCTAAATTGTATTTGATACGGGTAAAGAGGTCGCGCGCTTATAGAGGAATACCCCTTCAGCCTTTTAACGCCGCCTTTGCCGCGCGGAAGCCTGACAAAAGGCTGCCCTCGATGGTCGCCGGCAGGCCGGTGCGGGTCCAGTCGCCGGCGAGCCAGAGATTCTTGAATTTCGTCTCGACGCCTGGCCGGATCGCTTCCTCCGTCGGAGATTGGCGGATGGTCGCACGCTTTTCTTTCACGATCCGATAAGGCGGCATCTTCGGGCCGAGCGCCGGGAAGGCGCGGATGACATCGGCCCACAGCAATGGCGCCAGCGTTTCCGCCGGCACGTCGACCATGGCGCGCGCGGCGCTGACCGTTACGCTGGCAAGACCCGGACGCCGAAACACCCACTGCGCGGCGCCGCCGACAACGGCCACAACTTCGGGCTGCATGCCTTCCGGATCGTCGGTCGCGAAATGGGCGTTGACGATCGGTTCGTCCGCACCGGGAGCTTCGAGACGCGGCGTCAGGCGTTCAGCCACGGCCGGCGGCGTCGCGACGATCACCTGATCGCCGGCTTCCCACGGTTTATCGCCGGCGTCGGTCGACAGTCCGATGACCCGATCGCCGGCAAAGGCGAGCTGCTTGATCCGCGTGCCCAGTTCCAACCTGCCGCCGTGCTTGGCGATAAAATCCAGCCCGGGTTCGATAAAGGTCTGCCCCAGCGTCTCGCGTGCGATCAACGGCCTGGAGAAGCGTCCGCCGCGCGCCAACGTCTTCACCAGCACGCGCCAGAAGCCCTGCGCCGAAGCCTGGTCGACCGGCGTGTTCAGCGCCGACACGGCCAGCGGCTCCCACAGGATGCGGTAAAGCTCGTCATGCGGAAGCACATCGGCCACGCTGGCGCTCGCCGGCGCGAAAGCCAGTTTGGCCGCCGCGAAATACTGGCCAAGCGTCGTGTCCGGCACGTTGCGGCCGCGGACCGCGATCCACCACGGGATCGGTCCCTGGTTCGGCCGCACCGTGAAGGCGCGGTTGCGAGTCAGGTCCAGGAAGCGGAACCCCTCGCCCGCCGGTTCGACCAGCTCGTGCTCGGCGCCGACGATCTTCAGATATTCGCGAACGTTGCCGTTGCCCGACAGAACCATGTGGTTGCCGTTGTCGATGACGCGTCCGAGCTCGCGATCGCGATAGGAACGGCAACGCCCGCCGGCCTGGGCCGCCGCTTCATAGACGACGACCTTGAGTCCTTGCTTGGTCAATGCGACCGCTGCGGCCAGCCCGGACAGGCCGGCCCCGATAACGTGAATCGTCATTGCGCGAATGCGGAGAGTACCGTGGTCAAGCCTTCGCGCTTGGTCAGGCGCGGACGCTGCCCGCGCTCGCGGAAACCGCGCGCCATCAGCTTGTCGAAGATCAGCCCGTAGGCCCGCTGCATGATCAGCGCTGAGCGCATCTCCTTGCGGTATTTGACGGGGAACAGCGCCGGCAGCCGGCGATAGCGATCGGCGACCTCCGCCGCCAGGCTTTCGCAGACCTGCACGATGCGCGGATCGGCGGCTATTTCGGTCGGCTTGGCGCCCGGCGCGATACCCACCGCCGCAAGCATGTCGAGCGGCAGGTAGACCCGGTCGATCGCCGCGTCCTCGTCCACGTCGCGCAGAATGTTGGTCAGCTGCAGTGTTTCGCCCAGATAGATCGCGAAGTCCTTGGTCCCGTCCGGCGCGCCGAAGATGCGGCACGAAAGAACCCCGACCGCGCCCGCGACGCGGCGGGCATAGGCCGAGAGCGCCGTGCGGTCGGCGATCCGGACGGTGGGCGCGGCGTCGATTGTCATGCCTTCCAAGACCAGATCGAACTCCTCGCGCGGCAAATCGAACCGGCGAACCGCATCGATCAGTTCACGACCGAGCGCGGTGTCCGCCTGCCCGGCATAGATCCGGTCCAGCTCCGTGGCCCAGGCCGCCAGCTCGGCACGCTTCTCATCAATCGGGGCAGGCGCGTCGGCGATATCGTCGACCGCGCGGCAGAAGCCGTAGAGCGCGAACATGCCGCGCTTGCGCCCGGCCGGCAGGATCCGCATGCCGTTGGTGAAGGAAGACCCGGCGCGCGAAACCGCCTCCGCCACCAGGAGTTCATCCGAGGGGATCGCAACCGAGCCTCCGGCCAGCACCTTGAGCCCGGGCAGAAGCGCCCGGGCGAAGTCGCCGCGGGTCAGCTTGACCCTGGCTTGCAGCGGATCGCCTTCGCGCAGCCGCGCGGCGAGCGCCCGGCACAGCGACAGCATGACACCGACCTCGGCCTTCAGCCCCCTGGATTTAAGCCGGCCCGGCAGAAGCGACGCAACCTCGATCAACCGGTCCGCGCCGTCGAGGCAACGGTCGAGCACCGGACGGCGCATTGCGGCATTGGCAGGATCGAAGAACCGCTCTTCGCCGCCGGCAGCGGCGATCCAGTTCAGTGGGACATAGGCCCGCTTCAGGTTTCGCCAGTCGTCGCCGCAGTCCTGCAAGTGGTTCAGTACCTGGAAGGCGGCACAGAGCGCATCGCCCGGCACCAGCGTGTCCGGATCCTCGCCGTGCAGCAGCAGCAGATAGCGCCCGACCGGATGCGCCGAGTGGCGGCAATAATCGAGCATGTCCTGCCAGGTGTCGCAGCTCTGGTTGCGCGCATCCGCGGTGAAGGCGATCAGCAGGTCGCGGCATTCGGCGATTCCGATGCCGGTTTCGGCGGCGGAGGCGCGAATCGGATCGACCCGGTCGTCCCCGCCGGTCTCAAGCGCACGGCCCATGGCCGCCAATCCCGCGAGCTTGTCCTCACGTGAAATCGTCGGCGAGTCCGCTATGTCGTCGGCAGTACGGGCAAACCGGTAGAAGGCGGCGACATGGCGGCGCAGATGCCGCGGCAGCAGCCATGAACCGACGGGAAAATTCTCCTCGGTAGCATCCTTCGTCTGCTCGGCGACGATCGGTTGCCGCTCGGCCGGCGTCACGCGGCCGGTGCCTGTGTCGGAAACGGTCATGGGAGATAGGCCTAGCCGCGTCGGCGCTTCAGGACAAGCCGGGATCGCAATTATGGCCCCCGCAAGAGTGGCGCGGTACAATCTCCGCGATGTTTACGGATTCGCATTTCGGATGGCTTGAAATCCTCCTGCGGCTGTTGGCTGCGCTCGGTGCGGGCGCAGCCCTCGGAATCGACCGGGAGTGGCTGCACAAGCCTGCCGGTCTCAAGACTCATATGCTCTTCGCCCTTGCTTCGGCAGCAATGTCGATCATGGCGATCGACATCTACCTGATGGAACTGGACCGCGGGCCGGGCTCCAACCCCGACGCGACCCGCGTCCTGCAGGGCATTATTACCGGCATGTCTTTCCTCGGCGCCGGCGCGATCATCCGGGGTCAGCACAAGGTGCACGGCCTCACAACCGGCGCCAGCGTATGGCTCGCGGGCGCCTTGGGCATCGTATTCGGTGTCGGCCTTTACCGTTTGGGAACCGTGGCGCTGTTGTTGGGTCTCCTGACATTAGTGCTCATTCGCATGATCGAGCCCCGGCACGACAACGAAGATGCGAAGAAGGCCCAACTGGCGGCCCTCGCCACCATGATCGATCCGCATCCGGACAAATGATCGTGTTGCTTGCTCTGTTCGGCGGGCACCGAAGCGGATAAAGGAAGGCATGACCAGCTTAAGCGCCTCTCGTTTTCGCATCGGTACGGTCGGCTTCGGCCTCATCGCCGCCGCCGTCTGCGCCGCCGCCCTGTTCTTTGCCATCGCCGATATCGGCTTCGGACAGATCCGTGACGAAGTCTTTGCCGTCGGATTCGGCCTTGTCGGCATTATCGCCGTCCATATCGGACAGCTCGCCTTCTGCGCCTTGGGCTGGCAACAGCTTTTCGTCGGCCCGGCACGGCGCCATTGGCCGTTCGGACCGCTGCTGACGCTGCGCTGGGTTCGGGAATCGATCGACCATCTGCTCCCCGTCGCCCAGATCGGCGGGGAGGTGATCGGCGCGCGCCTGCTGGCAGGGCGCGGCACGACGCTGCCGATCGCCGGCGCGTCGGTGATCGCGGACCTGACCATCGAAACGCTGACCCAGGCAATCTTCACGCTGATCGGGCTCGCGCTGCTGCTGGTGCTGGCCGATCCGGGCGATGTCCTGCGCTGGGCGGTGATCGGCTTCGGTGTCGCGATGTTCTTCGCCGGCTTGGCGGTCTTCGGGCAGCGCTGGGGTGGCGTTCGGATGTTCGAGCGGCTGCTGCTGATGATCGCCGAACGGCTGGGCTGGAACCGGTTGGAAGGCATTGCCGGCCTGGACCGCACGCTGAGCCAGGTCTACACGCTGCGCGGCCGGCTTCTGATCGCCGGTTTCCATCATATGGTGGCGTGGTCGCTGGGCACCGGCGAGGTGCTGATCGCGGCCTGGGCCCTGGGCTACGACATCAATGTCGGCCAGGCTTTCGTGATCGAGAGCTTGGCCCAGGCGGTGCGTAGCGCGGCATTCTTCGTGCCCGGCGCGGTGGGCGTCCAGGAAGGCGGCTTCGTCGTGGTGGCCGGCGTCTTCGGCATTCCGGCCGACGTCGCGATTTCGATGTCGCTGACCAAGCGGATACGCGAACTGGTGCTCGGCATTCCCGGTCTTGCCGCCTGGCAATGGCACGAGCTGAAGCGCCGCCGGTTCCGCGAGAAATTGGAAATCAGCCCCGGAACCGTGTAGGTCATTTGCGTCGGCGGCCGTTCGCTGCCGCGATTCCCGCCGCCGTGATTCTCAGGTCCTGACCCTTGGCTCTCCTTTTCGATCTGTTCGGCTTCCTCGACGTCGTCCTGCGGATGGTCGCGCTCTTTTCGCAGGCGCTGATCATCGGCGGCATCGCCTTCATCCTGCTCGTCGTTCTGCCCTTCCGGGAGCGAATCGGCGATGAGGCCGACGAGATATTGCGCCGCTGCCGCGTCCTGTTGCGCTGGAGCGCGGCGTTCGCGATGGCGAACGCGGCTGCGACCATCGCGATCAACGTGCTGCTGCTCTACGGGTCGGCCGACGTCCCGATCGGCGAAGGCCTGATGGCCTCGTTCGCCATTGCCGAAATGGTGCGGATCGCGGGCGCATTCGGCGTCTTCATCGTCGCCGGCGGCGTCAGCCTCACGCCAGCGCGCCGAATCGCTCTGTTGGCGCTGGCCACGATCCTGTTGGGCGCGGCGGTGGCGACCAGCCATTCCGTCGCGCGCATGACCGACCGGCTGCCGATGGCATTCGCCGACGGGCTGCACCAGTTGGGCGCCTCGATCTGGATCGGCGGCATTCCCTACTTCGTGATCGCGCTGGGCCGCACCCATGACGGTATCGCCTGGCGGCTGATCGGCAAACGCTTCTCCCAGATGTCGATGGCAAGCGTTGCCGGGCTTGTCGCGGCCGGCTTGGTTTTGGCCTACGTCTTCGTCGGCAGCTGGCAGGGTCTGGTCGGCACGTCCTATGGCGTGATGGTGATCGGCAAGGTCGCGCTGCTGGGCATCCTGCTCGGCCTCGGCGGGATGAATTTCCTGCTGGTCGAGAAGCTGCGCGCCGACCCGTCGACCCCGATCCTGCGCATGCGCCGTTTCGCCGAGGCGGAAATCGGCATCGGGCTTTCGGTCTTTGCGCTTGCGGCCTCGATCACCTCTTCCCCGCCCTCGATCGACCAGCCCTACGACACGGTGCCGTGGCAGGTGACCGCGGAGCGCATGGCGCCGACCTTGCACCCACGCCTGACCAGTCCGGCCTACGACGAGATGGCGATTCCGGCGCTGCAAAAGAAGCTGGACGCCGAGGCCAAGACCGATGCGAACGTCGACCAGCGCCCGCGCGCCTTCGTCCCGGGTGAAGGCATCGTCGTCCCGCGCGTGCCGGCCGACATCGCTTGGTCGGAATATAACCACCATTGGGCCGGCATCTTCGTCATCGTGATCGGCATCCTGGCGGCGCTGGAGCGGACGCGCATCAAGGGGCTCGGCTGGACGCGCCACTGGCCGCTGGTCTTCCTGGGATTGGCGGTCTTCCTGTTCATCCGTTCCGATCCTGAGGACTGGCCGCTCGGCAATATCGGATTCTGGGAAAGCCTCAGGGACGCGGAGACCTTCCAGCACAAGGTGATCGTTTTCCTGGTGATCGCCTTCGGGTTGTTCGAGTGGAGCGTGCGTATCGGCTATCTCAAAAAGGCATGGGCGCCGCTGGTCTATCCGATCCTGACGGCCTTCGGCGGCATCATGCTGCTGATGCATTCGCACAACATCTCCGACGTCAAAGAACAGTTTCTGATCGAGATGACCCATATCCCGCTCGCACTGCTGGCGGTCATCTCCGCTTGGTCGCGCTGGCTGGAGTTGCGCCTGGACCCGCCGCTCAACCGGGCCTTCGGGTGGGTGTGGCCCATATCCTATGTCCTGATAGGTCTTTTGCTGCTTGAATACCGCGAAGCCTGACGACTCGTTGGAAGCATGGCTGAGACCTCACTCGTAACCGGTGCGACGGGATTTCTGGGTTCGTCGGTGGCGCGCACGCTGATCGCGGCGGGCCATCAGGTGCGCGTGCTGACCCGTCCGTCCAGCGATACGCGGAACCTCCAGGGACTCGACGCGGAAATCGTCCATGGCGATCTCAGCCAACCGGAAAGCCTGCCGGCGGCGCTCAAGGGCTGCACATCCCTGTTCCATGTCGCGGCGGATTATCGCCTCTGGGTCAGCGACCCCGACGCGATGTACCGGGCCAATGTCGCCGGCAGCGCCGCGCTGATGCGCGCGGCCGCAAACGCGGGCGTCAGCCGCGCGGTCTATACCAGCAGCGTCGCGGTGCTGGGCATCGACAAGTCCGGCAAGCCGGCGAACGAGGACACGCCGGTGACCGTGGCCGACATGGTGGGGCACTACAAACGCTCCAAGTTCCTGGCCGAGGAAGCCGTCGGCAAGGTCGCCAGGGAAACCGGACTACCGGTCGTGACCGTCAACCCCTCCACCCCGATCGGCCCCCGCGATATCAAGCCGACGCCGACCGGGCGCACCATCGTCATGGCCGCGACGGGCAGGATGCCGGCCTATGTCGATACCGGACTTAACCTCGTGCATGTCGATGACTGCGCCGCCGGCCATCTGCTGGCCTTTGCCAAGGGGCGGCCGGGCGAACGCTACATCCTCGGCGGTGAAGATTTCTCCCTCGCCGTGATGCAGCGCGAAATCGCACTGATGAGCGGCCAGAAACCGGCCACGATCAGCCTGCCCGTCGCACCGCTCTACCCGCTCGCCGTCGCCATGGAATTCCTGGCGCATTTCACCGGCAAGGAGCCGATGTTGATCCGCGATACGCTGCGCATGGCGCGCAAGCGGATGTATTTTTCCTCCGCCAAGGCCGAGCGCGAACTCGGCTATCGCACGCGGCCGGCGATCGAGGGGCTGCGCGATGCGGTCGCCTGGTTCCGGGAAGCTGGATATTTGAAATGAGCACGTTGCTGGGCCTTGTCACGCTGATCGTCTGGCTGGTGCTGTGGTTGCGCCACGGAGATTTCTGGAAGACCGACATCTCGCCCCTGCCCGCGATGCCCAGCGACTGGCCGAGCGTCGTCGCGGTCATCCCCGCCCGCAATGAGGAGGAAGGCATCGGCCGCGCCGTCGGCTCGCTGCTGACGCAGGATTATAAGGGCGCGATCCGCGTCGTGGTCGTGGACGATGAGAGCACCGACGACACCGCCACGGTCGCGGAGCGCACCGCGAGCGCCGCAAAAGCGCTGGACCGGCTGACCATTATCGACGGCACCCCGACCCCGGCCGGCTGGACCGGAAAAATGTGGGCCGTCTCGCAAGGCCTGGCCAAGGCGGCGGAGATCGATCCGAGCGCGCGTTATGTGCTGCTGACCGACGGCGACATCACACACGGACCGCGCAACGTCGCGCATCTGGTCGCGCGTGCCGAAGGCGGTGCGCTGGATTTGACGTCATTGATGGTGCGGCTGCGCTGTGAGGATTTCGCCGAGCGCTTCCTGATCCCGGCCTTCGTCTTCTTCTTCGAGATGCTCTACCCATTCGCCTGGGTGAACGACGTTTCGAAGAAAACCGCGGGCGCCGCGGGCGGGTGCATGCTGGTCAGGCGGACCGCACTCGACAAGATCGGCGGCATCGCCGCGATCAAAGGGGCGCTGATCGACGACTGCGCGCTGGCGATCGCGCTCAAGAAGAACGGCCCGATCTGGCTCGGTCTGACCAACGACGCGCACAGCCTGCGCGTCTATGGCGATATCGGCGAGGTCTGGAACATGGTCGCGCGCACCGCCTATACCCAGCTCAACTACTCGCCCCTTCTTTTGGCGGGAACGGTGCTGGGTCTGATCGTCACCTTCCTGTCGCCGCCCCTGCTGTTCCTGTTCGGGCACGGCACGGCCAGCTTCCTGGGCCTGGTCGCCTGGATCATCCAGATCGGCTGCTATATCCCGATCCTGCGTTTTTATGGGCTGAGGCTGTGGTGGGCACCGTTGCTGCCGGCCGTTGCAGCGATATATCTTGGCGCGACCCTTGATTCCGCACTGCGTCATATGCGAGGCAAGGGCGGAGCCTGGAAGGGCCGATTCCAGGCGTCG
>DATJHU010000076.1:0-17372 GCA_035493715.1 Alphaproteobacteria bacterium
TTGAAATAATCGAAATCCGCCTGGGTGACCTCGGCCATTGTCCTCTCCTCCGTGTTAGCGCGGCCGTCGGTGGCCAGCACACATTAGCTATACAAATGTATAGTTAATGGACGAATGTCTGGGTTTCAAGGGTGGTTGCAAGCGAGGGGTGGGTTAACAAAGCGTAACCCACCAGCCGCGGTGGCGCGGCCCCTTTGGTACTTGGAGCCGGCGTTGCCGGCTTGGTGGGCTAGGCTCCGCTAACCCACCCTGCGAAATCCTAGGCCGCTTTCACCTCCGCCGGCTTGCGGAACTGTGTCAGCAGCCCGGCTTCCTTTGCCTTTGCCGTCTCCACGCTCGCCGCCTTGACCGGGCCATAGCCGCGAATCTGATCGGGGATCGCTGCCAGCGCCACCGCCAGCGCGTGATTCGCCGGGGTCAGTGCCGTGACCAGTTCCTTGACCAGTGCCTCGTACTCGGCGATCAGGCGGCGCTCGGTCTTGCGGTCCTCGCCATGGGCGAAAATGTCGAAGGCGGTGCCCCGCAGGCCTTTCATGGCGGCCAGGACCTTGAACATCCGCATCGCCCATGGGCCGAACTTGGTCTTCTTCGGGCGTCCGGTGATGGGATCGGGCTTGTTGAACATCGGCGGAGCCAGATGAAATTCGAGACTGAGATCGCCTTCGAACTCCTTCTCCAAGGCCGCCTTGAAGCTGCCGTCGGTATAGAGCCGCGCCACCTCGTACTCGTCCTTATAGGCGAGCAGCTTGAAGTAGTTGCGGGCGACCGCCCCGCTCAGGCTGGTGAAGCCCGGTGACTTGGCCTTCTCCGCTGCGCGCACGCTCTCGACCAGCGAACGGTAACGCTCGGCATAGGCCGCGTCCTGGTACCTGGTCAGGAACGCAACGCGCCTGGCGATGAGGTCGTCCAGCGTTTCGACCGGTTTCGCTTCCGGCTTCAGCTGTGCCTCGGCGGCGACCAGATCCGGCTCGTGGGCGGCCAGGCGGCCCCAGGCGAAGGCGCGCTTGTTGGCATCGACCGACGCGCCGTTGAGCTCGATGGCCTTGAGGATCGCTTCGGCCGTCACCGGCACCAGCCCGCGCTGCCAGGCAAAACCCAGCATCATCATGTTGGCATAGATCGCGTCGCCCAGCAGGCGGGTGGCGGCATTGTGCGCGTCGAACTCCGCGATCTCCTTGGCCGCATGCTTCAGCAGGCGCCGGACATCCGGCATGTCGTACTCGGCGTCGCGGTTATGGACGAACTCGGCGGTCGGGCTGACCGTGTTGTTCAGCACCGTCACCGTCCGGTCGCCGCCGCCGGCGCGCAGTGCCAGCTGGGTCACCGCGACCAGCGGATCGGCGGCCAGCACCAGGTCGGCCATGGCGGTGCCGATGCGCGAGCCGTTGACCGCGTCCGACCCGTCATTGATGCGCAGATGGGACAGCACCGCACCGCCCTTCTGCGCCAGGCCGGTCATGTCGAGCGACGAGAAACCCTTGCCGTCGAGATGCGCTGCCATGCCCAGGATCGCGGCCAACGCGGTGATGCCGGTGCCGCCGACGCCGGCGATCAGGATGTTGTAGGGCTCTTCCTTGAGCGCCGGCAGGGCCGGCACCGGCAGCGGGCGGCTGGTCGGGTCCAGTTTCGCCTGCAGCTTGCGCGGCTTGGCGCCGTGCACGGTCACGAAGCTGGGGCAGAAGCCGTTGACGCAGGAAAAATCCTTGTTGCAGGACGACTGGTCGATGTGGCGCTTGCGACCGAATTCGGTCTCGACCGGTTCCACGGACAGGCAGTTGGACTGCGTGCTGCAATCGCCGCAACCTTCGCACACGGCCTCGTTGATGAAGACGCGCTGGTCCGGGTCGGGGAAGGTACCGCGCTTGCGGCGGCGGCGCTTCTCGGCGGCGCAGGTCTGGTCATAGATAATGGCGGTGACACCGGGAATCTCGCGCAGCTCGCGCTGCACCCGGTCCAGCTCGTCGCGATGCTCGACCGTGACGCCGTGCGCGAGTCCGCTGCCGGCGCTGTATTTCTCCGGCTGGTCGGTGACGACGACGATCTTGCCGACGCCCTCGTCGGCCAGCTGGCGCGACAGCATCGGCACCGTCAGCGTGCCGTCGACATGCTGGCCGCCGGTCATCGCCACCGCGTCGTTGAACAGCAGCTTGTAGGTGATGTTGGCATTGGCGGAGACCGAGAAGCGGATCGCCAGCAGGCCGGAATGGAAGTAGGTGCCGTCACCCAGATTGGTGAAGATGTGCGGCGTGTCGACGAACGGCGCCTCGCCGATCCAGGTCGTCCCCTCCGCGCCCATCTGCGTGAAGGTGTCGGTGTTGCGCTCCGGCATCATCCAGGTGACCAGGTAATGACAGCCGATGCCGCCGGCGGCGCGGCTGCCTTCGGGAATCTTGGTCGATGTGTTGTGCGGGCAGCCTGAGCAGAAATACGGGCCGCGCTCGTTCTTCGCGACCAGCGTTTTGAGGATGTCGTCGTTATATTGCAGCCGCTCCAACCGGGCGCGGACATGGTCGTCGATCAGCTCGTTGGGCAGGCAATAGGCGATGGCGCGGGCGATCTCGGCGGTGGACAGGTCGCCGACCGACGGCAGCAGCGGCTTGTTCTCGCGGTCGCGCTTGCCCACGACCGTCGGCCACTGGCCGTCCAGACCGTACAGCACGTCGCGCAGCTGCCGCTCCATCAGCTCGCGCTTTTCCTCGATGACAATCACGAGGTCCAAACCCTTGGCGAAGCGGCGGGCGCCTTCGGGCTCGATCGGCGCGGTCATGCCGACCTTGTAGAGGCGGATGCCGTAGCGCTCGACATGGTCCTCGTCCATGCCCAGGTCGTGCAGCGCCTGCAGCACGTCGAGATAGGACTTGCCCGAGGTCATGATGCCCAGCCGGGCGTTCGGCGGATCGCTGATCAGCCGGTCGATCGGGTTGGCGCGGGCGAAGGCGAGCGCTGCCGGCACCCGGTATTCGCGCAGCAGCAGCTCTTTCTCCAAGGGCCGCATGCCCAGCCTGATGTTGAGCCCGCCTTCGGGCATCGTAAAATCGGTCGGCAGCACGATCGGCGGCGCGGGGCGCAGATCGACCGTCGCGCTCGAATCCATCGTGTCGGCCAGCGCGATCAGCCCGACCCACAGGCCGGCATAGCGCGACATCGCCCAGCCCAGCAGGCCGAACTCGAGCACTTCCTGGACGCTGGCGGGGTTAAGGACGGGGATTTCCGCGTCCATCAGCGCGAATTCGCTCTGGGCGGCGAGGGTGGAGGATTTGGCCGCGTGGTCGTCGCCGGCGACGAGCAGCACGCCGCCATGCTTGGCGGTGCCGTCGGAATTGGCGTGGCGGAAGGCGTCGCCGGAGCGGTCGACGCCGGGCGCCTTGCCGTACCACATGCCGAACACGCCGTCGTACTTGGCGTCGCCGTGCAGGCCGGCCTGCTGGCTGCCCCACACAGCGGTCGCCGCCAGGTCTTCGTTGAGGCCGGGCTGGAAGACGATGTTCTCAGGCTTCAGAAACTTGGCCGCGCTCCACAGCTGCTGATCCAGCCCGCCCAAGGGCGAGCCGCGATAGCCGGAGATGAAGCCTGCGGTGTTGAGCCCCGCGGCGCGGTCGCGCGCCTTCTGCAGCAGCGCCAGACGCACCAGCGCCTGGGTGCCGGTCATCACCAGCCGACCGGAGGCGGCGGTGTATTTGTCTTCCAAGGCTACGTCGCGAAGGGCCATCGAAATCCTCCCGAAAACTCTCTCTTCACAATATAGGACAGGAACGCTGAACAATCCTGTCAAAATGGGTCAGGTTCGCTGACAGAAACGAAGAAACTATCGAACGAACGCCGCTTTCCTGGTAAAATGATCCATGAACCTAGACGAATTCGACAAGAAGATATTGGAACGGCTCCAGCGCGACTCCACCATCGCCGTCGCGGCGCTGGCCGACCAGGTTGGGCTTTCGCAATCCTCCTGCTGGCGGCGGATCAACCTGCTGGAGCAGGCCGGCGTGATCCGCGAGCGGGTCGCCCTGTTGGACGCCAAGGCGTTGGGGCTCGAGGTCACGGTCTTCGCCAATATCAAGCTGTCGGCGCATGGCAGGCGGTCGCTGAGTGAGTTCGAGGAGGCGATCTCGGTCTGCCCGGAGGTCGTCGAGTGCTACACGATGAGCGGAGAAATGGATTTCCTGGTCCGTATCGTAACGCGGGACATCGAAGGGTACGAACGTTTCCTGCGGTCTACCCTGCTGCAGATGCCCTCGGTGCAGGAAGTGCATTCCCATATCGCGCTGAGCCAGGTGAAGCAGACGACCGCCCTGCCGCTCGGCGCGGTGAAATGATCGAACGGATCGCGGTTTCGCCGGACGGCTGGCTGGAATGGAACGGCCGGCGGGTGCGCGCGGCGCTGGGCCGCGGCGGTGTCACCCTTTCGAAACGCGAAGGCGACGGCGGCACGCCGGCCGGGACATTCGCGCTCAGGAGCTTGCTGTATCGCGCCGACCGGCTGGTCCAACCGGTGACGCTGCTGGATTGCGCGCCTATCGCAGAGGATTCCGGCTGGTCGGACGATCCGGCCGATCCGGCCTACAACCGGCCGGTCAGGCTGCCGCACGCGTTCGGTCACGAGCGGTTGTGGCGGGAGGACGGCGTCTACGACCTGATCGTGCCCCTCGGATACAACGATGCCCCGCCCATTGCCGGGCGGGGCAGTGCGATTTTCCTACATGTCGCCCGGCCGGCTTATGCGCCGACCGAGGGGTGTGTTGCCTTGGCGCTGAACGACCTGTTGCTTCTGCTGGCCGATTGCGGGCCGGAAACCCGGCTCGAAATCAGCGACGGAAGACGTTGAGCGGACGGCGCAGGAACCGCACCGCGCCCAGCGCTATCAGGCTGCTGCCGAGCAGGGCGATGCTCGTCGGCTCGGGCACGTCGCTGCCGTTCGTGATGATCGGCGCCCCATTGGCGGCAACTTCACCGGTGTTCCCCGATGGGCCGATGACATCCGCCGCGAAGAAATAACCTTTCGAGTTGGCGACGAAATCGCTGATGCTGAGGCTGGATCCGTCGCTGGTCGTGAAGATGAGCGAGTCGCCCAACAGGTCCGCACCGCTGGCGCCCGGCGGGCAATTGCTGGCGCAGGCGATCGTGTTGCTGAAGGTGCCCAGACCCGAGATGGCGTCCGGCGACGGGCCGACGATGAAATAGGGATTGCTGATGCCGGTGACGGTGACCAACTTGTCGACGTTGAAGGCGAAGGGCTCGTGGTTGAAGCCGTTGCCGGTGTTCACGAAGTCGGTATCGAGGCCGACGTCCTGGGACAACGAGACGGTCACCGAAACCGTGCTGGCATCCACCTGGTGAAGGGTGACGTAACCGAAATTGTTGTTGCTCGTCCCTTGGCCATTAAGACCGCAGCCGCCGGAACAGCTGTCGTAATTCAGGGTAAAGATCGCGTCGGCATTGGCGCGCTGGCTGGTCGCGAAGCCGAACAGGATGAGAGCAATCAAGAAAAGCTTATTCATAATTCTGCACCAGTCAGCGTTGCGGCATGTTTCTACGATACCAAGCAAGGATCGTGCCAGAGGGAATTTTTCCCTGAGATTCCTGGGAAATATCCTAAATGCGAATGATTCTCAAGCGAGAACTGTAAACATTCCCGACACGCCGTATCCGTCGGAGCAAGACGCGCTATGTTATACATAACTGCCTGGTCTAATGGGGGTTTTTCGATCTTTGCAGAAGGGGCGTGATCCAGTCCAACATGTGTCTCGTAGGTCTTGGCGGCTCTGCCGATCATGCGGAACCATTGGCGCGGTATCCGACCTGTAGGGTTGCAATTGATGGAGCGAATCGACCGATGAGCATTGCGGCACCGAAACCGGCAAACGAAGAACAGCGGTTGGCGGCGCTTGGCGGTTACGGCGTACTGGATACCAAGCGTGAGGAAGCGTTCGACGATCTGACGCGGATCGCCTCGCAGATCTGCGGCACACCGATGGCGCTCGTCAGCCTGATCGACGAGCACCGGCAGTGGTTCAAATCCGAGGTTGGGCTCGGTGCATCCGAAACGCCGCGGGAACTGGCCTTCTGCGCGCATGCCATCCTGCAGGACAAGGTCTTCCTCGTGCCGGACGCCAAGAAGGACATCCGTTTCCACGACAATGCGCTGGTCACCGGCGCTCCGCATCTGCGCTTTTATGCCGGCGCGCCGCTGCAGACGCCGGAAGGCTATGCGCTTGGAACGCTCTGCGTTCTCGACCGGGTGCCACGCCAGTTAAGCGAGGACCAGAAGGCGGCGCTCGAGGCGCTGGCGCGTCAGACGATGGCGCAGCTCGAGCTTCGCCGGCAGCTCAAGGAGGCCGAGCAGATCGGCCGCTATCGCAACCGCCTGATGGCGGTGATGGGCCACGATCTGAAGCAGCCGGTCAGTACGATCCAGATGTCGCTGATGCTGCTGGAGCCGAGCCTGCAGGGCACGGAAGACAAGCAGACGCTCGAATATGCCAAGGGCGCGATCGGCACGCTGTCCAATGAACTCGACTCTCTGGCCCAGGCGTCGCGGCTCGATAGGGACAGCCTGCAGCTTGCGCGGGTTCCGATCGAGCGGGTGCTGAGCGGCATCCAGGACAACTGGCATTTGCGGGCGCGCAGCAAGGGCCTCACGCTGCGGGTCGTGCCGTCCGACGCGGTCTTGGAGACCGACGAGAAGCTGCTGAGCACGATCCTCGGCAACCTCGTCGGCAACGCGATCAAATACACACAGCAAGGCGGCGTCCTGGTCGGCGTTCGCCGCCGCGCCGACACCATTCGGGTCGAAGTTTGGGACACCGGCGTCGGCATTCCGGAGGGTGCGCGCGGCAAGATATTCGAATCCTTCAGCCAGCTGGATTGCCGGTCCGAGGGGCTCGGCCTCGGCCTCGCCATCGTCCGTCGCACGGCGGAACTGCTGGGGGTGACCATCGATGTCAGTTCGCGGGTGGGCCGCGGCTCATGCTTCGCGGTGACGCTGAAGTCGTCGTCCAGGGCGAACGGCGCGATGCATTAGGCAGGTTTCGGCCGACCGCCGAAAATCGCGGTGCCGACGCGCACATGAGTCGCGCCGGCGGCGATGGCGGCGGGAAAATCGCCGCTCATACCCTGGCTCAGGATCGGCAGATGGTGTTGCTTCGCCAGCGCCGCCATTTCGGTGAAATAGGGGGCCGGATCCTTGTCCACCGGCGGAATGCACATCAGCCCGACGATGGGCAGGCGGTAATCGTCACGCGATAGGGCCAGAAGCGCGCTGACATCGTGTGGCGCGACGCCGGCCTTCTGCGGCTCGCTGCCGATATTCACCTGGATATAGCAATGCGGGCGTTTGCCCGTGCGGTGCATTTCCTGGCCCAGTTTTTCCGCCAGCTTCGGCCGGTCGACGGTCTCGATCACGTCGAACAGCGCCACCGCCTCCTTGACCTTGTTGGTCTGCAGCGGGCCGATCAGGTGCAGCACAAGGTCGGGATAGTCGGCGCGCAACTGCGGGAATTTCGACGCGGCCTCCTGCACCCGGTTCTCGCCGAAGATGCGCTGCCCCGCCGCCAGCGCGCGGCGGACGGCGCGGATGCCGTGGGTCTTGCTGACCGCGACCAGCGCGACCGATCGCGGATCGCGTCCGGCCTTGGCCGCGGCGTCGGCGATCTGCGCCCGCACGGCGTTCAGCCGCGCGACGATGGCGTCGCCGTCCGCTTCCGTGCCAAGATCGCTGTCATCCATGGTCCCGTTCATCCGAATACCAGCCTGTCTTGCCTGCGGTTTGATCATCCTTGCGGCCGGGGCCGCGCGCGCCGCCGATATCGACACCAGTCTCGGCGGGTTCGTCAAATTCCAATATGGGCTGTTCGATGCGAACGTGCCTCAGCCGACCAACGGCGCACGGCTCGACGGTGAGGCGCACCTCACCGTCGACGGACAGACCGACACCGGCGTCACCTATGGCGGCCGCCTGCAATTGGTGCGCGCCGCCAAGCCGCGTGACAACGGCACGTTCCTCCAGGCCGGCTGGGCCTGGGGCGAGATCAGGCTCGGCGACTATGGCGGCGCGGCCAAGGAACTCAGCGTGTCCGCGCCCACTGCCGGTGTCGGCCAGATCGACGGCGATCTGGACCGGTTCGGCGCGTCCTCGACGCTGATCGCGCCCTATGCGCTCGCCAACGACGATTCGACCAAGATCACCTACCTGTCGCCCTCTGTCGTCGGCTTCCGCCTCGGCCTGTCCTACACGCCGGAGTTGGCCGGCGGCGGGGTCGAGCCGGTCCCCGGGCCGCATATCGACGGCATCGACCGCCACCGCAACGTGACCGAGATTGCGCTGTCGTCGTCGCGCGACATCGGTGCGACGACAGTGACGGCGGGCGGGGCTTATGTCTTCGGCGATGCCGTCGCCGGGTCCCATCTCCACGACCTGTCCGGCGGGTCGATCGGCATCAGGGCTATGTGGAATGGCCTCACCGTCGGCGGCGGCTTCATCTATGACGGCGCGAACACGCTGCCGGTCGACCGGCGGCCGGGGCATGTCGATCTCGACAGCGTGATCAGTGAGATAAACCTGGGTGTCACCTACGATATCGGGAAATGGGGCTTCGGCCTGTCCTGGGCGCATGACTACCGCAAATCGCTGCCTTCGACCGACATCGTGGCGCTGGGCGCGGTCTATCGCATCGTTCGTGGTGTGACGGTCGCGGCGGACCTGGCCCATTACACGCGCCAGGAAGGCGCGGGGCAGCAGCGTGAGACGACCGCGCTGCTGATGGAAACGGCGGTGCATTTCTGACTCAAAAATTAGCGCGGAGTCCGCAAAGGTTACGCTGGGGTCGCCGACGAAATTCCTAGTCTCCGCGTTCTCCGCGAGTCCTCTGCGCCCCCTGCGTTAACGACTCCTTTTCCCGCTTACTTTTCCAGAACAGTGATGCAATAATCTTCCCAACCAAAGGGCGGGGAAGGGCTTTAAGGACATGGATGAGCTACGTGAGATGCTCGATCACTTTGCGGTCGAGAAGATCCTGAAGCGTTATGCGCGGGCGTTGGACGAGAAGGATTACGACGCGCTCGACGCCTGTTTTACGCCCGACGCCGTGCTGGATTACCGGGCGGCCGGCGGCATCAGGGACAGCTATCCGGTCGTGAAGGCCTGGCTGAAAGAGGTGCTCGATCCGCTTCCGGAGATGCAGCACTTCACCACCAATGTGGAGATCGCCTTCGAAGGCGACCGCGCGTCGGGCAAGAGCTACACGCTGAACGTCAACGGGGTCATGGTGGACGGCAAGCTGGAGCACATGACGGTCGGCGCGCAGTATATCGACGAGCTTGTCCGCACGGCCGACGGCTGGCGGATCACTTCCCGTCGGGAAACCCGCCTCTGCACCTGGGGATATGTGTTCGGCCCGGAACCTCAGGTCGACGGCTGATGGCGGTCTGCGACTACGATCCGTTCATGCCGGTGGTGATCGAGGGCGATCCCTCGGCGATCTATTCGGAGCTGCGCAAGGACGCGCCGCGCCTCTTCATCGAAAGGTACAACGCCTGGTTCTTCTCGACCTTCGAGGACGTGTGGAACCTGGAGAAGGAACGCCGGCTGTCGGTCTCCGGCGGCATCACACCGTCCCAATTGCTGCTCGGCGCGCCGGCCAATCCGCTGATGGTCAGCCAGATGGAGCCGCCGGTCCATACGCCGTTCCGCGCGGCGCTGAACGAGTTGGTGAAACCAAGCGTGGCGCAGAAGCTTGAGGCGGCGATGCGCGACGAGGCCCGAACCCTGCTCGCGCCGATCCTCGCCCAAGGCGGCGGCGATATGCTGCTCGACTATGCCGGGCCCCTGGCATCCAAGTTCGGCTGCTGGCTGAGCGGGCTACCGCGCGAGGACTCGCTGCAGCTGATGCGCTGGATCAACGGCTTCTTCCATCGCGATCCGGCCAAGCCCGGCGATACCGATGTCGGCGGCCGGTCCGGCATGGACATGATCGCCTACATCACCGACTTTGTCGCTTCGGTCCGCGCCGGCAAGCACGAGGCCCAGGGAGCGGTCGCCACCCTCCTGGACATGCAGAAGAGCGATCCGTCCGTCACCGACGATCATGTCCTCTTCATGTTGTTCAACCTGCAGATCGCCGCCAGCGATACGGTGCCGAAGGCGGTGAGCGCCACCCTGCATCGGCTGTGGAGCAACCCCGGGGAACGCGCCAAGCTGAAGGACAAGCCCTACAGCACGCTCGCGGCCTTCCTTGAGGCGGTCAGGATCGACATGCCGACCCAGATGCAGGGACGCACCGCGCTGGAGCGGTTCGAATTCGGCGATATCGTGATCGAGCCGGGCCAGAAGACGATGTTCATGTTCGCGTCCGCCAATCGCGACGAGGCGGAGTTCGACAGGCCGGACGCCTATTGGATCGACCGCGGCAACCGCCGGACCTTGGGCTTCGGCAACGGGCTGCATCGCTGCCTCGGCCTCCATATCGCGCAGGTCGAGGGCAAGGTCGCGCTCGAGGAAGCGTTCGCCGCGATGCCCGACTACGAAATCGATATGGCGGCCTCGCGCAAGCACAAGACCGAATATGTGAAAGGCTGGTCGAACCTCGTGGTCACGATCCAGTAGGGAGGGGAAGCAATGGCGGGCTACGAAAAACGCGCGAGCATCACCGGCGACGCCGCGCTCACGATCATGACGCGGGTCTTCGAGAAGGCGAACGCGATGGACAAGGCGGTTTATATCGCCGTCACCGATGGCACCGGCGGGCTGGTCGGCCTGTTAGGCCACGAGAAATGCCCGGTCATGTGCCGCAAGGTCGCCCAGGACAAGGCCTATACCGCCTTCGCCACGCGTATGAAGACGGCGCAATGGAAGGCCTATGTCTATTCCTGCGGCGAGGATGACAAATACGTCATGCTGAACCAGCCCGGCTTCATCGCCGCCTCGGGCGGCGCGCCGATCCTGGTTGACGGCATCGTCGCCGGCGGCATCGGCGTCTCGGGTGCCGGCCAGCAGGAGGACGAGGATCTGGCCGATTACGGCGCCTCGCTGATCGGCGCGATGTGACCGGGCTGACGGTCGATTTGCCACGCGGGCGTGGCGGCGGAACGTTCGACTGGCTGCTCGCCGGCCTGCGGTCGGGCGACAGGGCTTATGGCAGCGATGCTGTCACCCTCGTTCCCCGCGATGGCGGCAGGCTGGATATCGTGCTCGGCGGCCGCACCTTGCTGTCCTATCCGGCGGCGCCGCCGGGAAATCCCGGTTCGGTGGAAATCGCACCGGGCCTGGCGATCCCGCCCGCCGATCCCGAAACGCTGACCCAATTCCTGCGCGACAATTGGCTGGCGCTCGACCATGTCGGATTCAACCTGTCGCATCGCGACCTCGACATCGGCGAATGGACACGCGCGATCGCCGAGATCGGCGCGGCGCTGCCGGCCTATCGCCTTGAGATCGACTCGGCCAACGACATCGTCATGATCGTGGTCGAGCGGGACGGCCGCGCTTCGACCGCTGAACTGGTCTATGACCGCGCGGCCTCGGTCAGCTCGATGCATTTCTGTGCCCGGGTCGCAGTCCCGCGCCTGGCGGTCGAGGCGGCGTTTCCCACCCCTGTCGGCGCCTATAAGCCGGGCGACGAGGCGTTCTTCCGCTCCGTAGCTCTGGACGCGCCGCTCGGCATGCCGGTCTATGTCGACCTGGCGTTCAGCGATGCGCAGATGGCGCCCTGGCCGCAGATCGTCGCCGCGATGGGCAAGCGCCTCGCGTGACGGGCGTCCGGGAAATCAGCGTTCGCGAGAAGGGCAAGGCGCGCCGCAAACAGCAGATCATCCAGGCTGCCAAGCGTCTGCTGGCGTCGGGCGGTATCGAGGCACTGTCCACCCGCAAGCTGGCGGAGGCGGCAGGCCTGTCGGTCCACACGCTCTATGCGCTTGTCGGATCGAAGACCAAGATCCTGGAAGCGGTGATGGAGGACAACCATAACCGCGTCCAGGGCGACATACGCGAGATCAACGCAAAGCATCCGATCGAGCAGATCTTTGCGATGATCGACTCGACCTATCGCATCATCGCGGAGGACAGCGCAGCCCAGAAATCGCTGATGCGCGTGCTGATGAGCCTGTTCGACGATGGTAAGCTCGACCCCGAGCCGTGGTGGATGATGGCGCAGGAGAAAAGCTGGCTGAAGAGCGCTGTGGAGGAGGCGGTCGGCCTCGGGCTTCTATGCGCCGACTACCCGGCCGCGATCGTCGCCGACATGCTGATGAAGATCTATCTGGCGAATTTGCGCGACTATCTGTTCGACAAGGTCAGCCTCGATGCCTATCGCGCTGCGGCGACCTTCGAATTCTGGTTCTGCCTGTCGAACCTGGCCGGCGATCCGGTTCGCGCCGATTATGCCGCGCGCGCCAAGGCAGCGGCCGCCCGCATTTCTGTTTAGGAGCCAGCGATGGACCGCCGCATCAAGATCAACGTCAATATCCTGACCCTCGACCGGCTGTTCGGCGGCAATCTCGGCCATTATGCCGACAAGGCGCGGGCTATGGAGGATGCCGGAATCGACGGCATCGTGATGCCCGACCACGTGGTGTTCGGCAAAGGCGCCGTTTATCCCTGGGGCGGCTGGGAGGTCGATCCGTCGGAAAGCTGGCCGGAGCCGATGGCGGTGCTGGCGACGGCAGCCGGGGCGACCCGCTCGGTCGATCTGATCACCAACGTGCTGATCGCGCCGCTGCGCTCGCCCGTGCTGCTGGCGAAGCAGGCGGCGACGCTTTACGGCCTGTCGAACGGGCGGTTCCAGCTTGGCGTCGGCACCGGCTGGCAGAAGCAGGAGTACGAGGCGAGCGGCCAGTCCTTCGCCGGGCGGTCGGCCTTCCTGTTCGACCAGATGCGCGCCTGCCGCGACCTGTGGCACGACCAACCGGCGTCGTTCACGTCGCCGCATTTCAGCTTCGAGAATGTCTGGTGCTCGCCCGGCCTACCCGGCGACAAGGCGCGCTCGCCGCTGAAATTGTGGTTCGGGCTGGCGCCGGTCGCCGCCAATGCGAAATTCTTCGCCGAGTTTCCAGATGCCGGCTGGTCCTGCATTCACCCCGACATCCAGTTCATCGCCGACGGCAAGGCGGCATTGCAGGAGGCGCTCGCCGAGCAGTTCGGAATCGAACGTGAAATTCCGGTGCGCGCCGCGCCGCCTTTGACGACCGACGACGACGGCAATCCCTGCGTCGACCGCACCATCGCCAAGCTGCCGTTGGCCGTGGAGGCGGGCGTGACCGAGTTCGATTTTCCGCTGATGTTCTATGTCCGCGAGGCTTCCGCCTTCGACGACTTCATCACCAAGCTGGGAAAGATCGAGCGGACGATCGCCGCCTGACGATCAGCGGCCGCGCTTGCCCTGGTGCGGCGCGTCGAAGTGGAACAGGGCCGGGTCGAGCGACCCGCCCAGCTTCATGTTTGCAAAGGTAACGTCGGTGGTTTGGCCCTGGCCGTCCACGAGCCGCCAGCCTTTCAGCTCCAGCGGCTGATCCGAGAAGGCGACGGTCACCGTTCCGTCGGCATCGCCCTTGGCCTCGGCAAGGCTGATGCGAATCACGCCGGCGGCATGCTCGAACCGGCTGACCTTCAGCCCGTCCGTCAGCGAGATGTGATCCTTCAGCAGGAAGGACAGCGGCGTCGAGCTGATCGGCAGGTTGGACGCATCCTTTTGAGCGGCGTCCCAATAAATGACGTAGGACCCGTCGGCGATCAGCAGGTTGCCCTTGGGCTCGGTATATTCGAAGCGCAACTTGCTGGGCCGGCTCAGAAAGAAGACGCCCCGGCTGATCGAGCCGTCGGGCGAGGCGAAGGTGAAATCGGCCTGCGCCGTGGTCAACCCGTTCAGATAGGTCTCGATCCGCGCAATGTCGGCGGCCTGGGAGGACGCGCCGGCGGTGGCGGTCTGCGCCTTGGAGGGCGTGCCGGAGATGGCGGCGGCAAAGGCGAGGGCCGCGGCAACGGCGGCGGTTCTGATCTTCATCATGCCGTATCTATGGAAGCGGACCGTGGCAACACAAGGGCGCAGATGATCCTCCTTGCCGGGCATGCCCTGCAACAAGGTTCTTACCTCCATTCTAAAATAATGATAAAAGTGTCGGAGATTTTGACATAAACTGCTCCCCTGTATACGGTCTCCCTAAGATATACCTTTCAGATCAGTAAGATAGAAGTCTGGCACAGGGTTTGCTACAGACGGGGCAAGGTCCCTCGATGGGAAACGGCTGTATCACCGCGGCCACGATCGAGACCGGAAAGGACGATTGCCCGAGGATGTTCGGCATGGTCGGCGATAAGGCAAGTCACGCCAAGGTTGTCCCGTTTCGGGATGCGAAACCCCACCAAGCGCGGGCTGGGATGGCTGTTGGCGACAATTTCTGCAAACAGGTCCGCTTCGATGCGACCAGCATCGCGTCGTTCGCGCTGCTGACAGGCGACACCAATCCGCTGCATCACGACGTGGAGTTCGCCAAGGGTACGCGTTTCGGCGGCATCATTGCCTCGGGCAGCCACCTTTCGGCACTGATGAGCGGCATGGTCGCCGGGCATTTCGCCCAAAAGGGCCTGAATGTCGGGCTCGATTTCACCTATCGGTTCGAATCGCCGGTGCGTGTCGACGACACGGTGCTGATGCGCTGGACGCTGACCAACCGCATGCCGAAACTGTCTCTCAGGGGCGATATACTGACGCTGGAAGGCCAGGCGGTCCGCTCCGACGGTATCGTCGCGGTCTCGGCGACCGCGCACGTTCTGCTGCTGAACGACTAAGGCTCGCAATCCGGTCGTCGCTCGGCCACGCGATCGCCTTGCATTCCTGCCATCCTCGTCGGTATCGTCGCCGCTCGGTTCGAAGCCCGCCTCCGCAACGGAGTCGGCGCCGCGTGCCGTTCGGGAGTCACGGGGTCATGCTTCGCACGATTACAGCCTTGATGTTCGCAGCCGTCGCCTTCGCGACCTTGCCGACCGTTGCCGCATCCGCCGCCGATGCGCCGCCGGCCGATCCCCGGATGGCCGAGCATGGGCTGGGCAAGCCCGATGCCCCGGTCAGAATCGACGAATATTATTCGCTGGATTGCCCGCACTGCGCGGCGTTCACGGCGGAAACCCTGCCTGAACTGCAGAAGACCTATATCGACACCGGCAAGGTCTATCTGGTGTTTCACGATTTCCCGCTGCACGAGATGGCGCTGCGCGCCACCATGCTGGCCCGCTGCGCGCCGCCCGACCGGTTCGTCCCGATGGTCGAGACTTTGTTCGCCGTGCAGCGCGGCTGGATGCTGCAGACCGAAGGCGCGTCGCTGGATGCGCTGAAGCAGCAGGCGAAGTTCGCCGGCCTGACAGAGGCCCAGATCGATGCCTGCCTGAACGATCGCGGACTTGAGGATGCGATCCTGGCCGCACGCTTGGATGCGGAGAAGACGTTGATGATCACGGCGACACCGACCTTCATCTTCAACAAGAACGGCGATGACCGCATCGCGGCGGCTGCGACCTTCGACACGTTCAAGACGAAGATCGACGGTCTGCTGAAAAAGTAACCAGCGGACAGATCGCAAGACATCGTGCAGTTCACGCGCCTTCGCCTAGCGGGCTTCAAATCCTTCGTCGACCCGGTCGATCTGGAGATCGAGCCGGGCATGACCGGGATCGTCGGGCCTAATGGCTGCGGCAAGTCCAACCTTGTCGAGGCGCTGCGCTGGGTCATGGGCGAAACCTCCGCTCGCCGCATGCGTGGCGGCGACATGGAGGACGTGATCTTCGGCGGCACCACCAACCGCCCGGCGCGCAACATCGCTGAAGTCACGCTCTCGCTTCTGGACGACGATGGCACCATCCCTGTCGCGCTGTCGCGCATCGCCGGCCCCGGCGAGGTCGAGATCGCGCGGCGGATCGAGCGCGGCCAGGGGTCGGACTACCGGGTTTCCGGTCGCTCGGTGCGCGCCCGCGACGTGCAGACCTTGTTCGCCGACGCCGCGGTCGGCGCCCAGTCGCCGGCGCTGGTCAGTCAGGGCCGGGTTTCCGCGCTCATCAACGCCAAGCCGACCGAACGCCGCCAGGTGCTGGAGGATGCCGCCGGCATCTCCGGCCTGCATGCCCGGCGGCACGAAGCCGAACTGAAGCTGCGCGCGGCCGAGGCCAACCTGGAACGCCTGCTTGATGTGCTGGGCACGATGCAGGCGCAACTGGCCAACCTGAAGAAGCAGGCGCGCCAGGCCATCCGTTATCGCGAACTCAGCGACGAGATCCGACGCGCCGACGCGGTGGTGCTGGCGCTGCAGTGGCAGACCCTGCTGCGTCGCGCCGAGGCAACTCGTAGCCAGTTCGCGGCGGCAGACGACACGGTGCGCCAGGCGATGCTGGGCGTCGCCGAGGCGACCACGCGCAACACCGATTGTGCCGCAGCCCTGCCGCCGCTGCGCAAGGACGAGGCGGCGAAGACCCAGGCTTATTCGTCCGTCCTCGCCCGCCGCGACAGCCTTCTGGCCGAGGAACGGCAGCTTGCCGCCGCCACCGCCGAAGCCGATCAGCAGGCGCGTCAGCTTGCCGCCGATCGCGCGCATGAAGAACGCCAGCAGGGCGAGGCCGTGGCGGTCGAGGCCAGGCTGGCCGGCGAGGCCGACGCACTTGCGGACCAGGCCAAGCAACATCCAGCCCGCCTGACCGCCGCCACCGCCGATCTGGCAGGCGCCCGGACCAAGGTCGGTGCGATCGATGCCGAACTGGCGCAGCTGACCGCGACAGTCGCGACAGCCGAGGCCGAGGCCGCGTCGCTCGGCCGGCAGAAACGCGATCTGGAGCAGCGCCTGGCGACCCTCGATCGCCGCCTGATGGAAGAAAAGCGCCGGCTGGATGCACTGCCGGCCGACGAGATGGATGCCCAGGCGATCGCCAAGGCTGCCGCGGCGCTGGCATCCGCCGAGCAGGCCGCGGTCGCCGCGCGCGAAACGCTGACGGCGTCCGAGAAGGCGCGGTTCGACCAGGAATCCGCGATTACCACGGCGCGCGCCGCCGAACGCAAGGCGGCCGGTGAATCCACCCGCCTGTCGGCCGAGCAACGCGCGCTCCAGGGCATGCTGAAGAAAGTCGGCGCGGGCGATTTCCCGCCGGTGCTGGACCAGATGCGGGTGGCGCGCGGCTATGAGGCGGCGCTGGCCGCGGCGCTGGCCGAAGGGCTGGAGGCGTCGCTCGACACGGCGGCCCCGGCGCACTGGCGCGGCGAGAGCAGCGAGGAGAAGGTCGCCTTCCCGGCGGGCGTCGATCCGCTGGCAGCCAAGATCACGGCGCCCAAGGCGCTGGCCCGCGCGCTCGCCCATGTCGGCCTCGTTGCCGACGATGCGACCGGTGACCGGTTGGCCGCCGAACTGGC
>DATJHU010000077.1:0-56980 GCA_035493715.1 Alphaproteobacteria bacterium
GAACACGGCATCGGGCGCCACCTGGGTGTCGCTGCATCACGGCGGCGGAGTCGGCATGGGCTTCTCGCAGCATGCCGGGATGGTGATCGTCGCCGACGGCACCCCTGAGGCCGCCAAGCGGCTGGAACGCGTGCTGTGGAACGATCCCGGCACCGGCGTGATGCGGCATGCCGATGCCGGGTATCCGATAGCCATCGACTGCGCCGAAGAGAAGGGCCTGGACCTGCCGGGCTTGAAACTTTGACAGGGCACGCACCAGTTGTATGCGCGCCGCTTTTTGAGAGCGACAGGACCGTGACGCCAATGCTTTTCTCGGGCAAAAGCAGGGCACGCAATAACAGAGGGTGAGTCGATGTCGGCACGCATTATCGACGGCAAGGCTGAGGCGGTCCGTTTGCGGGCGCGCGTCGCCGACGACGTCGCAGCGCTGAAGAAATCCCATGGCGTGACGCCGGGCCTGGCAGTCGTGCTGGTCGGCGACGATCCCGCCAGCGAAGTCTATGTGCGGAACAAGGCCACCCAGACCCGCGAGGCGGGAATGGAATCCTTCGAATACCGCCTGCCGGCAAGCCTGTCGGAACGTGCGCTGCTGGATCTGATCGAGGAACTGAACGCCCGCGACGACGTGAACGGCATCCTGGTCCAACTGCCCCTGCCGCCGCAAATCTCGGCGGACAATGTCATCAACGCCATCCGGCCGGACAAGGACGTGGACGGGCTGCATCCGATCAATGCCGGCCTGCTCGCGGTCGGCAAGCCGGGACTGGTGCCCTGCACGCCGCTCGGCTGCGTGATCCTGGCCAAAACAGTGCATGCGAATCTGAAGGGGCTTGAAGTCGTGGTCGTCGGCCGCTCGAGCCTTGTCGGCCGTCCGGCTGCGCAGCTGTTCATCAGCGAAAGCAGCACGGTTACGGTCGCGCATTCGCAGACGCGCGACCTGCCCGCCGTCTGCCGGCGCGCCGACATATTGCTGGTCGCCGTCGGGCGCCCGCTGATGGTCAAGGGCGACTGG
The DNA here is from genome assembly GCA_035493715.1 of Alphaproteobacteria bacterium. Taxonomy (GTDB): domain Bacteria; phylum Pseudomonadota; class Alphaproteobacteria; order BOG-932; family Roseiterribacteraceae; genus BOG-932. Next base: position 1,013 of record DATJHU010000077.1, read on the forward strand.
GTGAAACCGGGCGCCACGGTGATCGACGTCGGCATCAATCGCGTGCCGAAAGACGGCGGCGGGACCCGGCTGGTGGGCGATGTTGCCTTCGGCGAGGCCGTTGAGGTGGCGGGCGCCATTACGCCCGTTCCCGGCGGCGTCGGCCCGATGACGATCGGCTGCTTATTGGCGAATACGGTCACCAGCACCAAGCGCAAGCTGGGCATCACCCACTAGAAGGCGAAGGCATAAATCCTTCCGTCCGCCGCGATATACAGATGACGGTTGGCGGCGATCAACGTGCCCATGTGATGAACGCCGGTCATCGATAAGGGGCTGGTGAAAAGCGTTTTGCCGGTCAGCGCGTTGAAGCCGTACAGCTTGTTGTCGCCGTCCGCGCCGACCACCCAGGCGATGGGGCTATGCGTGCCGTCAGTCGTCGTGATGATCGGCGAGCCGCCGCCGTTCAGATCGCCGCACCAGGCTATGCTGAGCGGACTGCTCGTATCCGCGGTGACCCTGAGCATCGTCAGATTGTTGCCTGAGCAATTCGGCTGGGAGCCGTTGTAATTCGTGAAAGCGATCAGTGTGTTCGCCTTCGCGTTATAGATTGCCGGCTCGGTGATGATCACCGAGTTGGAAACCTGCAGCACCTGCAGCGGATGCCCGATGCCGCCCAGATTTGCGCCATTCAGAAGATAGGCGTTGCCGTCCTTCCCGAGCGCCAGGACGCGCTGAGCCGTGCCGCCGGCGTCGGTCGGAACGGTGAAAGGCAATGCCTCGGTCCCGCCGAGGTCACGATCCTCGTTATCCAGTGTCAGCCAGTTCGACGGCGCGAAATAGTCTTTAGGCTTGGGCCGGGCGAGGCCGGGAAACAGACGAACCACCGCCTCTCCATCCTCCCAGGTGCTGGGGCTGAATGTGTTGCCGGTGGTCGCAAACAGACCGGTTCCATCGGTCGCGACGCCGCCCTGAGCCCAGATGCCGCCGCCGGGCGAGCGCGTCTGCCAGCTTCCGGTGATCGACGGCGCCGCCGAGGGCGCCATTGGGGGCGTCACCTCGATGACCGTCCCGTGATACTGGCCGCAATCGCCGTATCGCCCGCCGTAGTTGACATAGAGCTTGCCCTTGAAGAACTGGAGCGCGCTGCGTTCGCCCTGGATCGTGGACTCGAATGGCGCCTTGCGCGCCTGCATGGCCGTCTCGACATCCAAGGGCCAGTGCGCCCGTCTTTTTCCGGTCGACGCCGACAGCGCATAAATCTTCTGCCGCGCCTGTCCACCGATGAGCGTCATGGCGCCGAGATAGAGCGTCCCGGTCGCCGGATCGATCACCGGGGTCCCCGTGACGCCCTCAGGATCGATGTTACCGCAGCTGAGCGCGCTCAACGGCGCGGGCGGGGCCAGCTTGGTCTGCCACACAACCGCGCCGGTCGTTGCGTTCAACGCGTAAACCAGGTTCGATTCCGTCGCGACGATCAAAATGCCGGTCGACTCTCCCGGAGCCTGCCAATAGAGGGGCTGCGCGTAGACATTTCCCGACACCGTCGCGTTGAAGCTCGCGTCACGATGCATCTTGGGGGCCGCCGAGAGCGTGAGACCCGGAACGATATAGTGGCCCGAGCGGTCGGGGCTGTTGTGATAGGTGACAACGCTTTGACCAAGCGCGGCGCCGGGAAGAGCGACAAGGACGGTCGCCAGGATTTGCGAAAACCATTTCATCGTTCGCCCCCTTCGACGCGCATCCACAATAACATCGCGTCGAGCAATGCCGTGACCCAGCAGGTAAATCAAGGTTCCACGCAGGATCGCCGGAGCCCTGGCCAGTCGCGTGAAATCCAAGTTGCACCGAAGTAACACGAGATTATCCGGTCGTCGCAATTCACGCGGTTACCGCAATGGATTTGCCATGGAAAACTGTTTTTTCGATGCGATGTTCCACTGCCGGGGAATATCTCCAGCACGCTGCCGTCATAGTAGCATCACCAACGGCGCGGCAGCGCCAAACCGGAGCGTGTGCGGATGTTACGTTCTCGATTGGTTATCGTGGCTGGCTTGGCCGTCTTCGCAGCCGTAGGAGCTTCCACGGAGGCTGTAGCCCAGGCTTGGGTTCCGCCGCCCCCACCACCGCCTCCCCCGCCGCCGCCGCCCCCCCCTCCGCCGCCTCCGCCCGCCATCGCCGCCAGCAGCAGTGGCGCCGCGCTGACCGTCGAGTTCGAGGTCAACGGCAAGATCTCGAGCCTTGCAAATCAGGTTTACGCGGCGGGCCTCGCCACAAGCGCCTACAACAAGAACGCCACGGCCCCGAACTACGCAAAATCTGCGAAACTCGCCAGCGGCTGGACGCTTACCGCGAACGGAAAGCAGCTGAAAACGACCGCCGTTTCGCCGGCAACCAACAGTGCCGGCTCACGGACTGCCACAGGCACCGCAGTGGCCGGATCGCTGACGATCAAGCTGGAACTCACGGGTAAACCCGCCGACACCATGACCATTATCGGCAGCAATCTCCACTCCACCGCGAACTTTACGGCCAACAAAGCCGGAGTGCATACGGCGAATGGGACCATTTCGATCGGCCATCTGGCGATCAACGCACCGGCGTGGGGAATAAAGAACGTGATCCACAACGGCTCGACCCTGCCGAACAAGGTCCTGTTCAAAAAACCCGACGGGTCGCTGATCGTGTACGCCAACTTCCAGGTCGTCACCAAGACCGGCGGTAAACCCGCGAGCATCATGGTGGATACGGTCGATATCCATATGAATAACTTCAAGTTGGATGGACAGACGTTAACAGGGGACATCCAGATCGGCAGAACGACCGCCAGCTAGCGGAGCCGAACCGGCAAAACGTCGCCGAGATCGAACCCATTATCGTGCAACATGTGGCGCAGGACTAAAATCCTGCGCCACATATCTATTACGAATATTATTACCAAAAAATAATATGCCGTGTAGCGGAATAAATCATATCGACCCGCGTCAATAATAAATCCAAATGCGGGTCTTTTTGTGACTCGGAACAAGATTACGATCAATTTCGCCTCGAATTAGATTAGGCGTCTGCGCGACATCGTATTTCTTGGTCCAGCCACAAAACGACCACCATCGTTCACACGAGGTGCGTTCATGAGAAGCAAATTGCTCGCCACATCGTTTATGGCCTGCCTGGCTGCGACGGCGGCGGGAAACGCGATGGCAAGGGACTGGCCAATGTTTGGCCAGAACCTGCGCAACAACGCCGCCGGCTTGGCGGAAACCGCCATCTCAATCCAGAATGTCGATCGCCTGAAACCCAAATGGGTCGCGGTGACCGGGGGTGACGTATCCGCACGCGCCGCCGTCGTGGATGGCGTGATCTATTTTCCCGACTGGGGCGGGTTTGTCTGGGCGCTCAGCGCGAAGACCGGCAAGGCAATCTGGCATCACCAGCTGTCCGACTACGGACTGCCGAAAAAGACAGTGTCGCGCAGCAGCCCGGCGGTCGTCGGCGGTGTCGTCTATATCGGAACGCAAACCGATGCTTCGCTGCTGGCGATCGACGCGAAAACCGGCAAGCTGAAATGGAAGGTTCAGCTCGACGATCATCCGCAGGCGGTGATCACCGGGTCGGCCGCCGTTGCCGCCGGCGTTGCCTATATCGGCGTCTCCTCGACCGAGGAATCGGCCGCTGCCACCGCAACCTACAAATGCTGTTCGTTCCGCGGCAGCGTCGTCGCCGTGAATGCCTCCACCGGCAAGATAATATGGAAGACGTTCACCGCGCCCGAAGGCTATGCCGGAGCCGCCGTCTGGGGCAGCAATCCTGTCGTCGATCTTCAGCGCAAAGCCGTCTTCATCGGCGCCGGCGACAACTACATGAAGCCGACGACGGCAGCCTATAGGAAATGTATCGCGGACGGCGGGACCGAACCCAGATGCCTTTCCCCCGACGACCACGTGGATTCGATGCTGTCGCTGGACATGGCAACCGGTCACGTCAAATGGGCGAAGCGCGGACGCGGCGATGACGACTGGAACGTTTCTTGTTTCTTCAACGCCCCCGGCAAGGAAAACTGCCCGAAAGGTGCCGGTCCGGACTATGATTTCGGCTCCGGGCCCAACGCGTTCGTCATCCAGTCCGGATCCGGCACGGAAGATATCGTCGGCGCCGGGCAGAAGAGCGGCACCTATTCGGCGTTCGACGCCGACACCGGCAAGCTGGTCTGGGCCAAGAAGGTCGGTCCGGGTTCGACGCTGGGCGGCATCGAGTGGGGCACCGCGACCGACGGCCGCCGCATCTATGTCGCGATCAGCAACTTCAACCGCAACAAATACGTCGCCGGCATGGCCGGCTCCTGGTCGGCCCTCGACCCGGCCACGGGCGACATTATCTGGCAGCTGCCGGACCCGAACGGCACGGTCGACCTAAGCCCGATGGCGGTTGCGAACGGCATCGTCTATGCCGGCTCCATGACGACGAAAGCCGGCGACCCGAACATGTTCGCGATCAATGCCGCGACCGGGAAGGTCCTTTGGAAGTTCGCCTCGGCCGGCTCGGTGATTGCCGGCGCGGTGATCGCCGACGGGGTCGTCTATTGGGGATCGGGCTACTCGAACTTCGGCCCGCCTTATATGGGGGCCAAGCGGTTCTACGCCTTTTCGATCGACGGCAAGTGAATCAACGGAAGGAGCCCGATATGTCCTGGACCAAACCCAAAGTCATCGAGATCTCGGTTGGTATGGAGATCAACGCCTATGCCTGTGCCGAGCTGACTGCCTGAATCTCCGGCTAAGCCGATGAGACGATGACGCCGCGGCCTTACTGCCGCGGCGTCATTCTGACGATTCCCCACATGAAATCGTTCTGCCGGAAGCCCTTCAAGCGATCTTCGTCGACCTTCCCGACCTGCGGGTGGAACGTCGTGAAGCCGATCAGGCCGAAATTGCCGTTCCTGTCGAACGACGCATAGGCGTGACAGGTGATGCAGGAGGATTTCGGGATCGGGATGTTCGCGTTCATCCGCTCGACCACGGAGTCGCCCAGCAGCGTCGGCTTGCCGGCGTCGTCGACGAACGTCGCCTGCGAGCCCTTCAGGCAATAATTCTGCCAGACCGGATCGTTACCGGCATTGTTCATCATCAGGATCAGCTTCACCGTCTTGCGGCATTCGCCGTAATTCTGGTTGGCGATCTTGCGGGGCTGCACATCCCCATCGATGGCGCCGAAGGAGTCGCGGCAACCGATATCGTCGCACCGGCCGGGGTTGAGCCGATGCTCGAAATCCGCCCAGACCCAGTCCTTGACCTGTTTCGTCGAGGTGTGAATGGCGACCAGCGCGTAGTTGTCGAAGGTTTGCCCGTTTCTCGCCGGGGCAACGTAATAGTTCTTGCGGACTTCCAGCGGCGTCATCGTGATGCCCTCGGCACGCTTCAGCCAGGCGATCAGGTCCGTCACCTTTACCCAGTCGCCTTTTACCGCAACGGAATCGGCCGGCATGTCGACCTTGAGGCGGGCCTTGAAAGCCTGCTCCAGCCCATCGAAGGAATAAAGACCGTTCGATACGATATATTGGAAGGATGCCCAGTTCCGCCGCACCTCCTCACCCAGGCAGGCGCCAGGCGGGAAATTTCCCGCCTTGCCGTTGACCGGCTTACCGCAATTGTCGCCGGCGGGAAGGGCGAGGCTGTGCATGCCAGCCCCCCCGGTCTCGGCACGGAGGGCGCTTGGCTGCAGCGTCTTCGGCGTATCGACGGTCGGCCAGTGCGGCGTTCGCGTCTGGTAGATATCGCGGTCGGAGGCCCAGGTTTCGAACTCAACCTTATGATTGGCCGGATTGCCTGCCGGCGCGACGATCTGAGTCAGTGTCTGCCAGGCGATCATGTCAGTGGACTGACCCCAGGGCAGCACGATCCCCTGGGCCGAGGCCTGTCCGCAGATCGAAAAAGCCGAAGCCAGTACCGCCGCGGCGCTGGCCATTCCGCGTTTCATCGCATTCTCCATTGCCGGCCCGTTCGGAAAGAATTGGACAATAGAGCGAGGACCGGCCGCTCGTATTCGAGAAATCTCGTCCCGAAAAGACGCATGCGGTCATAAGGTTATTCCTTTGCCCGCTCTGCGGCTGCCCGGTTCAAGCGCGCGCCATTGCAGAACCGAGGAATAAAACACACGGGTCCTGCGTCGTTTATGTCCACGGACCAAACAGGCAAGCAACCGTCATTATGGTAACCCTGCAAACAACCAGCACTCACGCGCGGGTATCGACACGTGTACGATGAAGCCGTCACATATTTTAAAACGGCGATCGGCGAGGACTGCTCTGCGCGGAACCGTGTCATGGCTGTGAATGGAAAGCTCGACGAGTTCGCGGCGGCGTTGCTTGCCCACCTTCCACGCCTGCGGCGCTATGCGATCGCGCTCAGCCGCGATGCGAACCTCGCCGACGATCTTGTGCAGGAATGTGTCGAACGGGCGTTGCGCAACCGTGAAGCGCTGAACCAGCAATCGCACGTCTCCGGCTGGTTGCGATCGATCCTGCACAATCTCTATTTAGATGCCTTGCGCCGCGAGCGGCGTCGCGGCACGAGCGTCGACTGGCACGAATCGGCTAACCTGGTGGAGCTTAGCGTCGCACCGACTGACCGAAGCGCGGCGAGGGAATTGCAACAGGCGATGAACGAACTCAGCGTCGAACACCGGCAGATCCTTCTGCTGGTCGGCCTGGAAGGCCGCAGCTATCGCGATGTCGCGGCCGAATTGAACGTGCCGATCGGCACGGTGATGTCGCGCCTGGCGCGAGCGCGGACGCAATTGCGCCTGGCGCTCGAATATGCCGACGGTACGCGCGAGCGGCCCAATGCGCACGGCAAGGCGAAGGCGCGATGAAGACGCATCCCGTCTCCGACGAACAGCTGCACGCCTATATAGACGGCGAGCTCGACCCGGCCGAGGCGCGGCGGGTCGAAGCGATCATTGCCGCTTCGCCTGAACTGACCCTTCAGGTCGAGCAGTTCCGTGCCGACAAGGCGCTGATCCACCGGATTTACGCACCGCTGATCGAGCAGCCACTGCCAACCGCGCTGTTCGAAACGCTGGAGCGGCCGCGCCGCCAGCGCTTCGCGTTCCGCTTCAAGATTCCACTGGTCCCTGCCGGCGCGATCGCCGCGGCGGCGCTGCTCGTCGTCGGGCTTCTAGCCTATCCGAACCTGGTCGACACCGGCGGAGACCCGCTCGTCGCCGAGGCGATCGCCGCGCAGGACGGCAAATTGCGCACGGTCAGCAGCCTTGGCACCGATACGGTCAGCGGCGACCGCGTCGCCGAGGAAACACTGGCGGCGCCGGTCAAGATCCCGAACCTGGAAAAAGCGGGTTATGTTCTGAAGGGCATCGCCGTCGTCGCACGGAATGCTGACGGTCGGGCGCTGCAGGCGCGCTATGGCAACGGCGCCGGCAAATCCTTCATCGTCTATATGCGCCGCTCCAGCGGCCCCGATCGCTTCGAACTGCAGCAACGCGGCCAGACCCAGGTCTGTATCTGGCAGAACGACGAACTCAGCGTCGTGATGACCGGCGACATGTCGGCCAAGGAGATGCTGAAGGTCGCGAACCTGACCTATAGCGACCTCAACTTCTGATCAGTGCGACGCCTCGGCGGCCAGCGTCTCGGGCGAAAACGCCGTAGGGCTGTGCGGCGGCGTCTGCACGAACTGCCTGGGCACATCGTTGAACGCGAAGGCAAAGACGTAGCCGCCGTCCTGGACATCGTAGATCGCCTCGCTGCCCAGCACGACCGCCGGCAGATCGGAAACGAGATACATCGTCCCGTGACTGAATTTCCAAAGCCGCCCGTCCGCGTCCCATGCGTCGCAATAGACCGCGAACCATGTATCCTCGTCGACATAGAAGCGGCGGTGGGGCGCCAGATGGTGCTTTCCCGCCGCCAACGTCGCATCGACCACCCAGACCCGGTGCAGCTCATAGCGCAGCGTGTCCGGGTTGAGATGCCTGGGGCCTGCGACGGTCGCGATCGGCAGCCCATGGAAGCGGTTGTTGTTGTACGGGATGTACATTTCCCTTTTGCCGATCAGCGTGAAATCGTATCGATCGGGACTGCCGCTGAAGACGTAATAGTCGTCGAAGCTTTCGATGCCGCCGCCATCGGGCGTGGGAGTGTCGTATGACAACAAGGGAGATTTCCGGACCCGGCCTTCGCGCGGGACGTACTGCCAGGCAGGCACTGCCTGATGGCTGACATTGTTCGGTTGCCACAGCAGATAGCCGCGGCCGGCAAATCCCGGCGGGCCCAGCGAAATTTCGCGGCGCTTGAAATAGTAGTCACCGAACGACCCTGGCGAGGCGTCTGGATAATAGTAGGGAAAATCCACGATCTCCTTGTAATGGTTGGTCAGCGTCCGCGATCCGTCTGAGGAGACCAGGTAATTTTCGACTTCGTCCTCGCGCGCCGGACCCCAGAAGGCCAGAAGGTGATTCCAGATCACCTCGGCGCCGTTCTTCGGGATCGGAAACGGAACACCGCCGGCGGCCCCGGTCACGCCATAGGCGATCCCGTCCGGCCCCGCTTGAGCACGCTCGGCGTTCGCGGCGACGGCGTCATAAACGCGTTGCGGCGCCGCAGCCGTACGGTGCGTGGGATAGATGTCCATGCGATAGTCCGGAAACTTCGCAAAAAGGGCCTTCTGGCCCTCCGTGAGCTTTGCGGAATAGGACCGGTAGTTGGCAGAAGTGATGCTGAAGAGCGGTTTTTCGCCGGCGAACGGATCGTCGCGCCGCTGGCCCTGGACATAGCCGGCTGGCGCGGTCGTATAACCGCCGGCCCAGGCAGGAATGGTGCCGTCCGCATTACCGGCGCGCTCCGCGCCCACCGGCGTGAGCGGTCCCTTAAGGCGTGCGGCCTCTTCAGCCGAGACAGCCGCGAAAACGGAGGCGTGCGCGGAAAGGATACTCACGGATACGGCGAAGGCCGCCAAAACTCTTTTCATTCAAAAGCGTCCGGTCCCGTGCGGTTCGGCGCGCGGACCTTAGCATCCCTGTCGAGCAAGCTGGAACGGTCTGCGCGGCCATTCCGCCGAATGACCTTATTTTTTTGTGCGTTGGCTGCCCTTTCGTCTGGTCGGGGCGCGCTTGCCGCATCCTTCGACACCGGCGGCGACCTGGAGATCAGCTGGAACAACACGATCCGGTTGAGCAGCACATACCAGTTCGGCAAGACCTCGCTCGGCTATTCGGGCTATTGCCCATCTCATGCGCCCGCGGGATCGGATGACGGATTGGGCCCGAGGGCCGAATGCGGTTTCGAAGCCGGGTTCATGACGGGGCGCGGCGACTGGATTTCCGAACTCGACATGGAATATCACGGCTTCGGGCTGCTGGTGAGTTCGGCCGCCTGGTACGACGCGGTCGACCGGAAACAAAGCTACGACGAACCCGATCCGTCGGAGTTGGGCGGCCGGGACATCGAGCTGTTCGACGCCTTCGTCCACGGTGAAACCGCGCTCGGCAACGATCAGACCCTGTCGTTTCGCGTCGGCCGGCAGGACCTGATCTGGGGCGAAAGCCGCTATTTTACCCAGGATGCGATCGCCGGCGGACAGGCACCGATCGACACCTATCGCACCCAGGGCGCCGGCGGCTATGGCTCGAAAACGCCCTATCTTCCGGTCGGGCTGGCTTCGTTCCGCTGGCAGATGCCGGGCGATTTCGCGCTCGAGGGCTATTACCAGTTCGAATGGCGCCGCAGCCGGATCGACCCGCGGGATGCCTACGCCGGCACGACCGACATTCTGGGCACCGAGGGCAACAACGTCATCACCCTGTCTCACCGCTTCTTTTATCTCGATTCCTATGCGCGCCTGCCGGACCGGCAGCCGTCTTCGGCCGACCGGTTCGGGCTGGCCCTCAAATGGCACCGGGACGATTTCGATTTCGGCCTATACGGCCTGCAGTTCGATGCGAAATCGCCCCAGATCTATCTCTATGCCCGTAATCCCGGTGCAGGCGATTTCTTCCAGGGCGCCTATCGGCTGGTCTATCCGGTAGGCATACAGCTTTACGGCGTGAGCGCGAGCGGCCCCCTCGGCAACGCCAATTTCGGCACGGAACTGTCGATCCGCCGCAACATGCCGCTGGTCAACGGCAGCGTCTTCATTCCGTCGGAACTGGCAGCGACAGCCGACAACGACAACCATCCGCGCTATCCGCTGGGCGACACGTTGCACGCCCAGTTGTCGCTGAACTATGTCGTGCCGCCGGCATCGTTCCTGCCTGACGGCGCGACATGGACCGGCGAGCTGGCGATAGACCACCTGCTTCAGACCACCGCCAACGCCGACCAGCTGGTTCCGGGCCGGACGCGGACGGCGGCCGCCTTCCGTATGGTCTTCGAGCCGCAATTCTTCCAGGTCCTGCCGCGCGTCGACCTCTCAGTGCCCATCGGAGTCGGTTATAATTTCCTGGGCCTGTCCGAAATCGACCCGGCGATGAATCGCGGGACCGGCGACGTTACCTTCGGCGTCGCGATGACGCTCGACCAGCTGTGGAAAGGTTCGGTGAGCTTCACCCATTATTTCGGCTGGTGGAAGGGCGCGCCCACGCCGTTCGAGGCCGGATATCAACAGCGCGCACTGTCCGATTGGGATTTCATCGGCGTGACGATCGAGAGGTCGTTCTAGGCGCGGCAGAGCCAGTCACAATCAATCAAGGGAGGATGAAAATGGCGAAGGTTGACAAGGAACGGCGCGAGCGCGGGCTGAAGATGTTCGACGAGGTCTATGGCGGCATCGTGCCTGTGCCGCCGGAGGATAAGCAGACCGCCTTCTTTCAGCAGACGATCGATCAGCTGTTCGCCGAAGTCTGGTCGCGCGATGCACTGTCGGTGCGCGACAAGCGGCTGGTCGCGCTGGGCGCCGTTGCTGCGCTGGGCGAAGGCGAGATGTTCGAAATCCAGATGCGCGCGGCGATCAAGCGCAAGGAATTCACGCGCGAGCAGATCGAGGATCTGGTCCTGTTTCTGCCGGCCTATGTCAGCTATCCCCGCACATCGAAGATCGTGATGATGCTGCCGAAGCTGCTGGCCGAAATGGAGGATTGAAGGCTATTTCCGCGCCGGCGCCAGCCTGTCCAGCCGCAGGCGGTGGCGCCCGTCGGTCAGCCGGTAGGCGCTGCCGACCACGGCGGCGACCGCCCCCATACCGGTCGCGCCGGCGATCAGGAACATGATCAGGATCTGATATTTGACCGCGCCTTCCGGCGGGACGCCACCCAGGATCTGGCCGGTCATCATGCCGGGCAACGAGACGATCCCGGTCGCCGACATCGAGTTGACGATCGGCATCAGCGCACTGCTCAGCGCCTGGCGAACCACGGGACTAAGCGCCGTGCGCCTGTCTGCGCCCAGCATCAGCTGTGCCTCGACCGCGCTCCGCCGGTCGGCGAGGCCTGTGGTGAGGGTGTGGATGCCGAGCGCGATGCCGGTCATGCCGTTGCCCAGGATCATGCCGAGCAGCGGCACCGCATAGCGCGGGTCGTACCAGGGATGCGCCTTGAGCGAGACGGTGAGCGCGAAGACAGTCACCAGCATCGATGCCGTCGTGATGCAGGCCGTACCCAACCCATAGGACCACCAGCCGGCCAGCGGCCGCACCTGCCGGGCGGCGATCTCCCGCCCCGCGAACAGCGCCATGCCGAGCATCGCCAGCGCGGTCAGATAGGGCGACACGGTCTTGAAGAGCGCGACCAGCACCAGCCCCATGATCGCGAGCTGCACCACCATGCGGACGGCGGCGACCAGCATGCGGCGGTGGATGTTGAGGTTGAGGGCCAACGACAGGGCCGCGTTGATCAGCACGAAGACCGCGGCGATACCGACATCGAAATAGCTGAGCTCGATATAGTCTGTCATGGCAGCGCGGCCTCCCGCACTTCACCGGCGTGAACCGCCAGGATGCGGCGCGCGACGCGAACCGCCTGGTCGTCGTCATGCGTGACCCACAGCGCGGACATGCCGGTGGCAAGACGGTCGTGGATCAGCGCCTCGACCGATGCCACCGTGACGGCGTCGAGCGCCGCGGTCGGCTCGTCGAGCAGGATGACCCTGGGCTCGAGCGCCAGGGCGCGCACGAGCGCCAGCCGCAGCCGCTCGCCGGTCGAGCAGCGGGCGACCGGCCAGGCCTTCACGTCATCCGGCAAGCCGACCTTGGGGAGCAGCGCCGCCGCCCGGGGCCAATCGGCAAAGTGCTCGCCGACGCCGTCCGCCCACCAGCCGGGTTCGGCGGGAACATAGGCCACTTTGCGCCGCCATTCCGGAGCCGGGATCGCCTCACGGTCGACGCCGTCCAGTGCAACGCGGCCTTCGTTCGGATCGAGATCGGCGATGGCGCGCAGCAGCAGTGTCTTGCCCGCGCCCGACGGCCCGCGCACGGCGACGCATTCGCCGGTCGACAAGGTGAACGAGGCCGGCTTGAGCGCGGGGCGGCGAAGATCGGTGACTTCGAGCACAGGCTGACGCATGCGTTGCTGGGGCCGCCTGTCTATCATGGCCGGCTCCGTTTGTATCAGCCGTTAAAGCCGCATTTGCACCGCAGCGCCGTAAACGACTCATAGCCTTCGGCTTTCAATTAAATCACATTGCGTTCAAAATGTTTTCTACATAGTGTCGCCGCCTGAACCGGCGAAAGACGACCTATGCTGACCTTCAATCCCTATGACCGCGAATACGGGCTCGATCCCTATCCGCTCTATGCCAGGCTGCGCGACGAGGCGCCGGTCTATCACAACGCGGACATGAAGTTCTGGGCGCTGACCCGGTTCGAGGACGTGATGAACGCACATCGCGACGCCAAGCTGTTCTCCAGCACGGGCGGCGTGACGATCGAGGGGCACGAGGCGGCGATGCCGTTCCTGATCGTGAAGGATCAGCCGGAACACACATGGGCCAAGGCACTGGTGGTGAAGATGTTCAGCCGGCAGCGGATGATCGCGCTGGACGCATTCATCCGGACCAAAGCGGGCGAGCTGCTGGAAGCCGCCTATGACCGGCACGGGCCCGACGGCGAGTTCGACTTCGTCAAGGAGTTCAGCGTCCTGTTGCCGCTTGCCGTGATCAGCGAGCTGCTGGGCATCCCCGAGGAGCTGCGCGACGAGATCCATCATTTGAGCAACGTGTCGATAACGCGGGGCCCGGACATGGACCCGAACGTGTCGGCGGCGGCGATGGGCCGGATGATGGAGCTTTACATGGGCCTGGCAGCCGACCGCCGCGCCAATCCGCGCGACGACGTCGTGTCCATGCTGATTGCCGAGGAGGTTCGCGACGAAGACGGCGGCAGGCATCATATGGACGATCTGGAGATCGCCGCCCGTTTCCTGGAGATGGGCTTCGCCGGCCACGAGACGGTGGCCAAGGCGATCCCCAACGGCGCGATGGCCTTCCATCATTTCCCCGAGGAACGGGAGCGCCTGCTGAACGACCGCAGACTGCTGAAGAACGCCGTAGACGAAATCCTGCGGTACGACCCGCCGTCGCAGCTGCAGGGCCGCACGACGACCAGCGACGTGACGCTGCACGACGTCACGATTCCGGCCGGGCAGAAGGTGATGCTGGTGACCGGCGCCGCGACCCGCGACCCGCGCCAGTTCGAGCGCGCCGACAGCTTCGACATCACCCGCCCGGTCAGCGATTACCTGTCCGTCTTCTTCGGTTTCGGCGTCCACAAATGCCTGGGCATCCATCTGGCCCGGCAGGAAGTCGGCGTTGCCTTCGACGAACTGCTGAACCGCTTCCCGCATTATCGGGTCGACCCAGAGCGCGCGACCCGCGTGATCCTGAGCAATGTGCGCGGCGTCGCCAGCCTGCCGATCGTGCTGGGGAAGCCGGTCTGAGGGCATTTTAGTGCTTCATTGCCCGGGCCTGACCACTACGAAGATGGCTCCACGCTGGGCACTGCTGGCCCTATCGAACCAGATAACCGGAATTTAAAGAGCACAAAGACGGAAAAAACAGAGAGGACACGGCTTTGTCACAGCGATAACAGATTTCTTACAGCGCGCCCTTACTTGTGAAAGGAATCCTCGGAGGGGTGTGGCTTGAGCGATCTTGCTGTCGACATTCATGTATCGAGCCTGACCGACCGGTTACGGTCGGGCGCTTGGCTCGACCGCCGGCGCGTGGTGGCCTATGCCGGGATTCTGCTGGCGCTGGAGCTGGCCGCGACGCTGTTCCTGGTCGCGGGCACACATGGCTGGATCGTCAAGCTGGACCGGCCGAACACGACCGATTTCATCAGTTTCTATGCGGCCGGTTCACTGGCCGATTCAGGTTCGGCCCAGGCGGCCTATAATCAGACCCTGCATCTGGCGGCCGAAGAGCAGGCGTCGGCGGCGGGCATCAAATATGTCTATTTCTTCTATCCGCCGGTGTTCATGCTGCTGTGCGCCGGGCTGGCCCGCCTGCCCTATCTGGTTGCGTTCGGCGTGTTCGAGCTGGGTACGCTCATCCCGTTCGTCCTTGCTATCCGGCGGATCGTGACGCGAAGCGCCTTCGCGATTTTGCCGGTACTCGCCTTTCCCGCAGTACTCATCAACATCGGGGTGGGCCAGAATGCCTTCCTGACCGCCGCCTTGTTCGCCGGGGCGACGCTGCTGGTCGACAAGAAGCCGATCGTGGCGGGGCTGCTGTTCGGCGCGCTCGCCTACAAGCCGCATTTCGGACTGCTGGTCCCGGTCGCGCTCGCAGCCGGGGGCAACTGGAAGGCGTTCGGCGCGGCCGCCCTGTCCGCATTGACGCTGGTCCTGGCCTCGACCTTCTTCTTCGGGGTCGAAAGCTGGCAGGGCTTCCTGACCGCGATCGGCGGATCGCACGAAACCTATGAAGCCGGCAAAGTCGATTTCGCGGCGTTCGTCAGCCCGTTCGGGGCGATGCGGCTGATCGGGCTGTCACCCGGCGCCGCCTATATCGTGCAGGCGGCTGCGACAATCGCAGCCGCGATCGCCGTAGTCCGCGCCTGGCATAGCCGCGCGCCCCTGCCGGTGCGCGCGGCAACGCTGATCGCCGGCACGCTGGTCGCGCTGCCGCTTGCCCTCTTCTACGACATGGTGCTGGCCATGGTCGCCGCCGCCTGGCTGTTGCGCGCGGCGCTGGCCGGCGGGTTCAAGCCCTGGGAGAAGACCACGCTGGCGGTTCTGTTCGTTGCGCCGCTGGCAACGCGTGGCGTGGGGACAGCACTACACTTGCCGCTAGGGTTTGCGGCAGGAATTGCCCTACTAGTACTGTGTATCAGAAGGATTGAATCCAATAGTTATTTGGATGCGACAAATGATTCTAGAATCGATGCCAAATCATTACTCTCTTTTAACAACACAACCGCGACCGCATAAATATTCTTTCCTAACATATTCTTAACATCGACATGTTTTTATAATTTTGTTTTTCGGACACAGCTGGGTGTCCCAAACACTAACGGGAGCATGAGATGACCAAGGCAATCAAAGCGTTCATGAAGGACGAGAGCGGCGCGACCGCGATCGAATACGGCCTGATCGCGTCGCTGGTGGCGGTAGCCATCGTCGGCGCCCTGTCGACCCTGGGCGGCGGCCTGAGCGGCATGTTCAGCACTGTGAACAGCGACCTCTAAGTCCTGGACGGCCCGCGAACGCGGGCCGACTAAGGCAACGCCGACCAAATCAGGAAAGCGGGACACTTTCGCAAGACGTCGTTCTCCGTCTCAATATCCTGAATCAATATTATGGCCTTCCCCCTCGGGGTAGGCCATTTTATTTTACTTATACCGATATATCCTCCGGTTATATTTGATTATATTGGTAACATTTCCTTAACATCCTGATGATTTATTCTGAGCGGTCATGAGATACCTTGTCGCCCAGTCCCTACGGATGTTGCCATGAACAGGTTCGTCGCCTTCCTGCGGGACGGGAACGGTTCCAACGCCATCGAGTACAGCCTGATGGGCACGCTGCTGGCGCTCGCAATCATCGGCGTTGTCTCCACGCTGGGCACGGAAGTCAGCGCCATGTTCGAAACGATCAACAGCGACCTGTGATGGGTGCAGCGCGGATTCTGGAGAGATGCGGACATGATGCCTGACATGCTGTTGAACCAGGGGTTGGACCGGGGCCTGCTCGCGCTGTTCTGCGCGCTGCTGGCCATCGCGGCGGCGAGCGATCTCAGGTCGTTCCGCATCCCCAATCGCATCTCCGCCGCCCTGCTGCTGCTGTTCCCGCTGCATGTGCTGGCAAGCCCGACGCCGATCGACTGGCCGATGTCGCTCGCTGTCGGTGGCGCGATCTTCGCCGTCGGCTTCGGCATCTACCTGCTGGGCTGGGCCGGCGGCGGCGACGTCAAGCTGTTGGCCGCGTCCGCGTTGTGGACCGGGCCAACGATGGTCGGCCCCCAACTGCTGTCAATGGCGCTGGCCGGCGGCGTGCTGGCACTGGCGGCGCTGGGCGTGCAGTACGCCCGGCGCTACGCGGCGGGCGGGATCGTCGGCGTGATGGTGCCGGACACCACGGTCGCCGCGCCCAAGGTGCCTTACGGCGCTGCCATCGCCGTGGGCGGCATCGTCGCTATCCTCAACCTGCTGCCGGGCTGACGCCATGCGATCGCGCGCCCTTATCTTCGCCCTCTTCGCGCTGCTGTTCGCCGTTGGCACGGCCATGATCGTCCGTAGCCGCCTGTCCGATGCGCGGCAGCAGGTTGCCGAAGGCACAACCCCCGATGCGGCGGCGAAGACCTATGTGCTGGTCGCTGCCAACGATCTGGCGTCGGGCGAGATCGTCCACGACCCGGATTTGCGCTGGCAGAGCTGGCCGGACGGGGAAATCGGCGACGGTTATCTGGTGAAGGACCGGGACAAAATGGACGCCATCTCCGGCGGAGTCGTGACCCGGCACATCGCCAAAGGCCAACCCGTCGCCGTCGGCGAAATCATCCAGCCGGGCGAGCGCGGCTATCTGGCGGCGGTGCTCGGCCCCGGCATGCGCGCTGTGACGGTGCCCGTGACGGTCGCCTCGGGCGTCGCCGGCCTGCTCATCCCGGGGGACAGGGTGGACCTGATCCTGTCGCACCCGATCGTCGACGAACGCACGCCCAACGCACCGGCGCGGCTGGTCGGCGAGACCGTGCTGACCGATGTACGGGTCGTGGCGATCGACCAGGAGATCAACGACCAGGACAAGAAGGCGATCGCCGGCAAGAGCGCGACGCTGGAGGTCAACCCCAAACAGGCCGAGGCGGTGGAGGTGGCGAAGCAACTGGGCAACCTATCCCTGTCGCTGCGCAGCGTCGGCAAGGATTCGGCCCCGGCGGAGCCAGGCGTCAGCCACACCTGGGACAGCGACGTCAGCCCGCTGATCCAGCACCTCCACGCGAATCCGGGAGCGCCGACCAAGGCCGACGGGACCGTGGTCATACTGCGCGGCGGTGGCAGCGGCGGCGGATCAAGTAGCGGATCCGGCAGCGCTGGCTCCAGCGGCGGCGGCAATGCCGGCGCGGCCGCGAACAGCGCGAGGACTGCCAATGCCGCGTCAATGGCCGCCTCCGCGGCATCGCTGGGACAGATGATGAGATGAGCAAAGGGGAGATCAAAATGCAGCTGACCCGCACAGCCGTGGCGCTTGCCTTAGGGACGCTTGCTCTGAACACCCTAGCCTCAGCCCCAACCGCCACGGCGCAGGTCTATGTCCGGCCGTCAGGAACCCCCATCGGCATCGAGGTCGGCAAAGGTCTGCTGATCAATCTGCAGCGCGACGCCGACACGGTATTCGTCGCAGATCCCACCGTCGCCGACGTGCAGGTCAAGTCGCCGAAGCTGATCTATCTCTACGGCAAGGAGCCGGGGAACACCTCGCTCTATGCCGTCGATGCGCAGCAGACGGTGCTGCTGAGCCGCCCGGTCAGCGTCAAGCGCGACGTGACGGAGCTGCAATCGGCCCTGCACCAGCTGGCGCCCGACGGCAATGTGCGCGTTTCGTCGGTCAACAAGTCGCTTGTGCTCTCCGGCAATGTCGGTTCGTCGGTCGCTGCCGAGGAAGCCCGCCACCTGGCCTCGACCTTCGTCGGCGACGAGAACCAGCTGGTCAACCACGTGACAGTCAGTTCGCCCTACCAGGTGAATCTGCGCGTGCGCATTGCCGAGGTGACAAGGACGGTCACCAAGGAACTGGGCATCAACTGGGAAACGATGCTGCGCTCCGGCGGTTTCGCCTTTGGCCTTGCCACCGGCAATCCGGTGCTTGGCGCCGCTTCGTCGAGCACCTCCGGTCAGATCACCAACCCGTTCGTGCCGGGCGTGACCAACACCGGCATCTATCCCAACTCGACGAACCCCGCCTATTTCACCCGTAACGCCGGCGCCGGCGGCACGTCGACCGACAGCATCATCCTGGGCAACAATTCGCCCGGCGCGAATGTGAACTCGGTGATCGACGCACTCGACCAGAACGGGCTGGTCAACATCCTGGCCGAGCCCAGCCTGACCGCCATGTCGGGCGAAACCGCGAGCTTCCTGGCGGGCGGCGAATTCCCGATCATCATCCCGGGCGGGTCGCTGGGACAAACGACCGTAGAGTTCAAGCAGTACGGCGTTTCGCTCGCCTTTACCCCGGTGGTGCTGAACGGCGGCCGGATCAGCCTGCGCGTGCGGCCCGAGGTCAGCCAGCTGACCAACACGGGCGCGGTCGAGATCAGCGGCATCAATATCCCCGCCCTGACCACCCGCCGCACCGAAACAACGGTCGAGCTCGCCTCCGGCCAGAGCTTCGCCATCGGCGGCCTGCTGCAGAACAATCTCAGCGACACGGTCAACAAGCTACCCGGTCTGGGCGATCTGCCGATCCTGGGCCCGCTGTTCCGCTCGACCCAGTTCCAGCGCAACGAAAGCGAACTGGTGATCATCGTGACGCCCTATCTGGTGCAGCCGTCCGACCAGCGCATCGCAACGCCGCTGGACGGGTTCCAGGCGCCGCACGACGTCGATCTCTATCTGAACGGGCAGACCAGCCACACCCCGCCGCCGGGCGCGGTGCGTCCCGTCTCCGCGACCGCCGCGACAACCCCGACGGCGCCCCGCGGGCTGATCGGCCCCGCCGGCTACACGCTCAACTGAGGCGGCATGATGCACAAGATCGCAAACTCGCTGACCCTTTTGCCCCTGCTGCTGGCAGGTTGCACTGCGCAGACGGCGGCCAACGAGCCACCGCCCTACCAGCCGAAGGAAGCCAAGATCGCGTTCGTGAACGGCCATTACGCCGCCATACCGCCTACCTGCCCCGACTGGAGCGCACCGGAGCCGAACAGCTTCACCAACCAACCGTCGAGCAATTTCGGCTGTGCGACGCAAGCCAACCTGGCCACCATGATCGCCAACCCGGCTGACCTGGCGCGCGGCGGCGGCACACCGACAGGCGACGGCGATCTGGCCGCTCTGCGCGTGCGGCAATACCGCGCCGGACTGATCTCGCACACGCTGGACGACAAATCGTCCTCGGGCAGCGGCGGCAAATCGAGCAGCGGCGGTTCAGGAGCACAAAACTGAACGCCTTAACCCCAATCAGCAAAGGCATCATGGGCGGGATGAACGCAGGCCCTGCCGCTTCGGCGCTCGTCTTCATCCACGACGACCAGTCCCGCGCCGTGGCGGCGGAGACCATCGGCGCCGGCGCGGTGGCGCGCGCGGGCGGGATCGACGCCGCGATCGAGTATCTGTCCTACGACCCCTCCGCCCGCATGCTGGTGGTCGACATTTCCGGCATCGCCGAACCGCTGGCGGCGCTCGACCGCCTGGCCGAGGTTTGCCTGCCCGGGACACGGGTGATCGCGGTCGGCGAGACCAACGACATCCGGTTCTATCGCAAGCTGCGCGCCGCGGGCGTGGCCGAGTATCTGGTGACGCCACTGAACGCCGAAATCGTCAAGGCGGCGCTGGAAACCGTGCAGGAGAAACCGGCCGCGCCGGAACCGCCGAAGGCGACGAGAACCGACAAGGCCGATCTGGTCGTCGTGGTCGGCGCACGCGGCGGCGTCGGTGCGACAATGGTGGCCGTCTCGCTGGCATATCTTTCCGCCGACAAGGCGCGCCGGCGCACGGCGCTGATCGATCTGGATGTCGGCGGCGGCTCGGCGGGGCTGGCGCTCGACGCCGAGACCGGGCACGGGCTGGTCGAGGCACTGACCAATCCCGATCGCATCGACAGCCTGCTGATCGCCAGCGCGACCACGCGGGTGAGCGAGAACCTGTCGCTGCTGGCGGCCGAGCAAGGGCTGGGATCGACGCTGAGCTTTCCGCCGGATGCGACCGAACATCTGGTGAAGAACGTGTTGCAGGAATTCCGCCGCGCTGTCATGGACGTGCCGCGCTGGGACGGGGCGGCGCTACGCAGCGCCTTCAAGCATGCGGACGTCATCGTCATCGTCACCGATTTTTCGCTGGCCGGCGTGCGCGACACGACACGGCTGATCCAGCTGGCGCACGGCATCGCGCCCGAGGTGAAGCGGCTGATCGTCGGCAACCGGATGAACCCGAAGAAATCCGGCGACCTGAACCGGGCGGAGATCGAAAAGGCCATTGCCACCAAGCTGGCGGTCGCCATCCCGGAAGACGTGGCGGCGGTGCCGAACGCGCTCAATTCCGGCAAGGCAGTGCCCGCCGCAGCGCCCACCAGCCCAGTCGCCGTGGCGCTTGGGGAGCTGGCGCAGATGCTCGAGACGGAGGAGGCCAAACCGCAGAAACGTCTGCTCGCCCGCTTCCTGGGCGGCCGCGCCAAAGAGGGCAAATCATGACCTTCGGACGACGCAACTTGGGACAAATTCCCCCGCTGGGGGCCTCACCCCGCGGCGCCGCCGCGCCGCCGGGTGGGGACGTGTCTTCGCCACCGCAGGCGGGCGGATCTCCACCGATCGCCAACGAGGAAGCCGACGTCATCGTCGGTCGCGAGCGGCTGAACGCCATCGTCCGGCAGCGCATTCCAAACGGCGAGGTCCGCGAGCTGCGCCGCGGCGAGCTGGCGGGAAAGATCCTGGCCATTGTCCGCGAACAGACGCAGGAAGCCGGGATCACGCTAGACCCGGTCTATGAACGCAACCTGGTGACCTTCCTGATCGAGGCAGCACTGGCGACCGCCAAGCCGGCGCCGGTCGTCCCCCTTTTCGCGGTCGCCGACGACGCGCCAACCGCCACACCGGCCCCGAACCGCATCGAGGCCGCCAAGGATGTTATCCAGCCGAAACTGATCGAGCGGCTGGATCTGTCCGCCGCCTCCAACATGCCGCGGACCCAACTGGCCCGCGAGTTGACGGCGCTGGTCTCCGAGTTGGTCCAAGAAGAGAAGCTGCAGCTGAACGGGCTGGAACAGCGCGACCTGGTGACCAGCCTTCTCAACGACATGCTGGGCTTCGGCCCGCTGGAAGAGCTGCTGGCCGACGAGAAGGTCACCGACATCATGGTGAACGGCCCGCACCAGGTTTACGTGGAAAAGGGCGGCAAGCTGGTCCTCTCCCACGTCCGTTTGCGCGACGACGCGCATGTGATGAACATCGCCTCGCGCATCGTGTCCAAGGTCGGCCGGCGCATCGATGAATCCAATCCGCTTTGCGATGCGCGCCTGCCCGACGGCAGCCGGGTCAACATCATCATCCCGCCGCTGGCGATCGACGGCCCGTCGATGTCGATCCGCAAGTTTTCCAAGCGCCGCATTACGCTCGACATCATGGCCCAGCAAGGGAACATGTCGCAGGCGATGGCGACGTTGCTCAAAATCGCCGGCCGCAGCCAGCTGAACATCGTGATCTCGGGCGGCACGGGCTCGGGCAAGACGACCCTGCTCAACGCAATCAGCCAGCTGATCGACCCCGGCGAGCGTATCGTGACGATCGAGGATGCGGCCGAACTGCAGCTGCAGCAACCGCATGTCGTGCGACTGGAAACCCGGCCCGCCTCGATCGAGGGATCGGGCGAGATCAGCATGCGCGACCTGGTCAAGAACGCGCTGCGCATGCGGCCCGACCGCATCATTCTGGGCGAGGTGCGCGGATCGGAAGCGGTCGACATGCTGCAGGCGATGAACACCGGCCACGAGGGCTCGCTGGGCACGATCCACGCCAACCGTCCGCGCGAGGCGCTGACACGGCTTGAGAACATGATCGGCATGTCGGGCATCAACCTGCCCTCGCGCGCGACGCGGACCCAGATTTCCTCCGCGCTCGACATGATCGTCCAGGTCAGCCGCATGCGCGACGGTGTGCGCCGCATCACCAACATCACCGAGGTGGTGGGCATGGAAGGCGATGTGATAACCACCCAGGAACTGTTCACCTTCCAGGTCGAAGGCGAGGGGCAGGACGGCAGGCTGATCGGGAAATTCATTTCGTCGGGGCTGAGGCCCGCCTTCGCGCCGAAAGCCGCCTATTTCGGGCTGGAAAAGCCGCTGTTCGAGTGCATGACATGAGCCTGCCGTTCGCGCTCATCGTCGTCGCCGTCCTGGGCTTTGCGTCCTATCTGGCCTACGCGCTGCTGGCCGGCAACCGGTCGCGCCGCCGCATCCGCAAGCGGCTGGAAGCGCTGAAGGTGCCGAGCAGCCCGCAGGAGGCCGCGGAAGCCGCCCTTTCCGCCCGCCGGGTCGTGGCCGACAGCTCGATCAAGTCCTTCGACCGGCTGATCAAGCAGGTGCTGCCGAGGCCGGCGAAGCTGCGCGAGAAACTGGCCGCGACGGGACGACGGATATCGCTCGCCGAATATCTGCTGAGTTGCATCCTGACAGGCGCGATCACGTTCTTCGGGCTGCGTGGGCTCGCCCATCTGAGCTTCCCGGTAGCCGGGTTCTTGGGCGTCGCGGTGGGCATGTTCCTGCCGCACCGTTTCGTGGGCGGGATGGTCGCCAAGCGGCAGCGCAAATTCCTGGCGCTGTTCCCCGAGGCGATCGAGCTGATGGTGCGGGGCCTCAAATCCGGCATACCGGTCAGCGAATCCATGCGCGTCGTGGGCCGCGAGCTTCCCGATCCGGTCGGCCTGGAGTTTCGCGGCATCACCGACGCCCTGACGCTGGGCCAGCCGTTCGACGAGGCGCTGGCGCTTGCATCCAAGCGCATCTCGCTGCCTGAATTCCGCTTTTTCGTCATCAGCCTGGGCATCCAGCAGGAAACCGGCGGCAACCTGGCGGAAACCCTGGAGAATCTCGCGATCATCCTGCGCAAGCGCAAGCAGATGAAAATGAAAGTGAGGGCATTGTCGTCCGAAGCGCGGGCCAGCGCCTATATCGTCGGCTCCCTGCCCTTCCTGATGTTCATCGGCTTGTTTTTCATCAACCCGGACCAGATGAACATCCTGTTCAACGACCCCAGGGGCAATCTTGTGCTGGGCATGGCGGTCAGCTCTCTGCTGACCGGCGTCGGCGTCATGGTGAAAATGGGAAAACTCGAAGTATGAGTTTCAACGGCGACGATATCGCTGTCCTCGGCGCGGCCGTCACGGCCTTTCTGGCGCTGCTGGCGGTGTGGCATGGGCTGATCGTGCGCGATCCGGTGACGTCGCGGCTGCGCGCCCTGGCGGAGGTTCGGGATCAGCTGCGCACCAGCGCCGGGGCCGGGCAGCGCAACCAGGCGCGGCGCGACATCCGCGCGTCGGGCATGTCCGTGATCCGGGACGCGGTCGTCCGTTTCAACCTGATGCGCGGCCGCCAGGTCGACCGCATTACGGACCAGCTGGCGCGTGCCGGCTGGCGCTCGCGGGACGCGCTCAACACCTATCTGTTCGCCAAGACCTTCGCCCCCTTCATCGCCATTGCCGGCAGCGCGCTGCTGTTCGTCTTCCGCTCCCACCTGGGCATCAAGCCGATGTATGTCTGGATAATGGTCGGCGCGCTGGCGGTAATCGGGCTTCTCGGCACCGACCTTATCGTGCGCAATGCCGGCGACAAGCGGATCAAGCGCCTGTCGCTCGCCCTGCCGGACGCGCTCGACCTGCTGGTGATCTGCGCCGAGGCGGGCCTCAGCCTCGAGGCGGCGATCAAGCGCGTCGGCGAGGAGATGGCGAGCGCCTCGGCCGACATGTCGGACGAACTGCTGCTGACCGGCATCGAGCTCAATTTCCTGCCGGACCGGCAGCGTGCGCTCATGAACCTGGTCAAGCGCACGGACATGCCGAAGCTCCGGGCGCTGGTGAACAGCCTAGTTCAGTCCGAGAAGTTCGGCACCCCGCTGGCCAATTCACTGCGCGTTCTGTCGGCGGAATTTCGTGACGAGCGATTGATGAAAGCCGAGGAGAAGGCCGCGAAGCTGCCCGCCATCATGACGGTGCCGATGATCATGTTCATCCTGCCGGCGCTCTTCATCATCATCCTCGGGCCGGTGATCATCCGGATCATCGACACGCTGAGTCACAACAACGTCCACTAGGGCCCGTTCAGCCTGGCGGACGCCCCGCGGCAGCATCGACATGAAACAGCGCCTGGGTACGCTGCGCCGGTGTCATGCCGCGCAATTCGGCATAGTAGGACAGGTTGCTGCGCACCGCGTCCGGATCGAGGTCGATCTGGGCGATCTTCGCCGCCTCGTCCGTCCGCCCGGCAAGCCCGAGGCCCAGCGCCAGGTTCTGACGGTATTGCGGCGAGGAGCTGGGGCCGACGGCGGCGGCGCGCAGATTGGCGATCGCCGGATCGAACTTGCCGGAGATGGCCTGCGCCAGACCCAAATTGGCGCGCAGACCGACATCCTGCGGCGCCAGCGCCAAGCCCTTGGCGAAATCCGCCTCCGCCGCGTCCGAATTGCCCAGCATGCTGTCGGCAACCCCCAGCGCCCGGTAGCCACGCGCGGATGGCGCCTTGTCGAGCCCCTTATGCAGGATCTCGGCCGCCTGCTGCGGCTGGCCAAGACGCACCAGCGCGACGCCGAGCCCACTCATCGCCTGCGCGTTCGAGGGATCCTTCGCCAGAACCTTACGATACAGGTCGGCCGCCTCGTCAGTTCCGCCGGAATCGATCAACGCGTCGGCCAGTGCCATCTGGGTCTTCGGCTGGTCCGGATCGATCTGCAGCGCGCGGCGATAGAAGGTGACCGCACCGGCCGGATCGCCCGCCGCCATCTGATGGTCGGCGATATCGGCCGCGACCTTGGCGGGCGCATCTTTCTTGGCGGTCGAACCGCCGTGCCCACCGGCACCATCGTCCGCGCATCCGGTAGTGAGAAGAAGGCAGGTCGTGGCCAAGATCACGGTCACGTTACTGAATTTGGGCATTACCGGCTTTCACGATGTGAAGTTTTCATTTTGTCTTATACGCTCGGAGAAGTGCCCTTTGATTACTGTAATTCGAGAATCGCGGAAAACCGCTCGCGCATGAATCTGCACTTCTTCTGCGATAACGTCAATTTTATCCTGCTCTTAAATAGTAATCCGTAACAGGAGGTTATGGGTGAACAGTATCTTTTTTCCAGGATTTCCGGCAGCCGAACGGCTGGCCCGCGACCGGTCGGGTGCGATGGCGATGACGATCGCACTGATGATAACCGCACTAGCCGGCGTCGCCGCGATGGCCGTGGACGTCGCGGACTGGTACGGCTCGCGCCGCGCCATGCAATCGGCGGCGGACGCGGCGGCGCTTGGCGGAGCAATGGAAATGTACGAGGGCGGCACGGTCGCCCAGATCCGGGCCGCGGCGACCACCGACAGCAGGTTGAATTCGATCGGCTTGGGCTCGGGGGCGACCCTGACGGTCACGCCGGATACAACCGCCAACACCGTAACGGCAACGCTGACCAAGAGGGCCAACCTGCTGTTCTCGGCCGTGTTGCTGGGTTCGGCGCCGACACTGACCGCCACCGCTGTAGCGGGCACGGTGAATGCGGGCGCGCCCGCATGCCTGCTCTCCACCTCTCCCACGGCCTCAGGCGCACTCCTGGTTTCCGGCAACGGGTCGATCAGCGCGCCGGGCTGCGGCATCGTCGTCAATTCGACCAGCACCAGCGCGATGCAGACCAGCGGTACCGGATCGATCACTTCGGACGGGATATGCGGTCCGGGCGGGCACACCGGCAGCAATTATCATCCGACTCCGACAAGCTGCGGCACGATGGCCAACGGCCTGTCCGGCCTGACGCCGCCGTCGAACGCCAACGATCCGTGCCAGTACACCAATATCAGCTACGGCTCGAACCAGACGGCGACCCTCAATCCCGGCGTCTATTGCGGCGGCATCACCGTCAACGGTAACGCGATCGTCACGCTGAACGCCGGCATCTACATACTTCGAAACGGCGCCCTGACGGGATCCGGCAACGCCACCATCAACGGCACCGGCGGGGTCGGTATCTATATGACCGGAACCGGTACGACGGTGCAGCTGGAGAATGACGACGTGACGCTGACCGGCAACGTCAACGTCAATATCGTGGCGCCGTCGACCGGTCCGATGGCAGGGATCGCGATCTATCAGGACGGCTCGGCCCCGACCGGAACGATCGCCAACCGGCTGTCGGGCAACGGCACGGTGAACTTCACCGGCGTGCTCTATTTCGGCAATCAAAATCTGACCGTGTCCGGCAACGGCACGCAGAACGGGACGGCGGCGTTCACGGCCGTCATCGCCAATACGCTGAACTATAGCGGCAACGGGTCGCTGGTGCTGAACGCCAACTATTCGAACACGACAGTTCCGCTGCCGAACGCGCTTCGCCAGCCGGTCGTGGCGCTGCTGCAATGAGGATACGGGACATGATCCGCCGCGCGGCGCGCATGCGCCTGGGCGATTCCGGCGTCGCCGCCGTCGAGATGGCGCTGGCAACCCCGATCCTGCTGCTGATGGTGACGGGCAGCTTCGATTTCGGCCGCATACTCTATCAGGAGCATCGGTTGGAGGCCGCCGCCCGCGCCGGCACGCAATATGCGATGCAGAGCACCACCGCCCAGACAGACACGACCAACATCATCGCCGCCGTCCGCGCCGACGCCAACGATTCGGCCAACGCGCTGACCGTCGCATCGAGCGTCTGCACCTGCCCCAACGGAACCACGGTCTGCTCGACCAGCGCCGATTGCAGCGGCAGCACCGTCGCCGGAACCTACGTCAAGGTGTCGGTATCGATGTCCTATTCTACGCTGGTGCGATACCCGTTCGTGACAAGCCCGATCAGCCTGTCCGGCCGGTCGCTGATCCGCGTGCAATGATCGGGTTTTTTCGCGACCGGCGCGGACACGTCGCCGTCGAATACGCGCTGACCTTCCCGTACCTGGTCGCGCTGATATACGGCATCCTGGAATTGTCGCACTACGCCTATATCCAGATGACGGTCGCCAACATCGCGCACGACGCTGCGCGCTATGCGGTCGTGCACAGTTCGGTAAGCAGCCAGCCGCTGCTCGCCGCCGACATCGGCTCGTTCGTCAATAGCAGGCTCAGCGGTTTGGGATTCAACACGAACGGCCACGGCGGGACCGCGGTGACCGTGACCTACAGCCCGGACAACACGCCGGGCAGCACGGTCAGCGTGAATATTTCCTATACGTTCGTGCCGTTCATGGCCGGCTTCAACGCGGTACCCGGTTCGACCCATACATTCACCCCGCTGACCGGGTCGATCAGCGGCAAGGCGCAGATGGTTCTCAACCCGTAGGGGCGCTCCTGGTTACCGCGATCCGGCGGTCAGGCGGTCAGGCGGTCCTGGTTTTTCTCAAGCCACCGGGCGCGTTTGACCTCGGCGATCTCCAGCGCCTTCTCCAGCAGTTGCGCAACTTCACCCTCTTCCGTCGAGCGGGCAAGATTGAGCGCTATCAATATCTTATCGGTCAGTCGGCGGTTCAATTCGGGAATATGCGTGGCATCGATCTCATACCCGACCTTGGGTTCGGCCCGGATACCCATGCCGGTTTCCTGGATCTTCTTGCGCAGGGAATGGATAGCCACACGGATCGAAACCGCGGCGGCATCCGGCTCACTGGCGCCGTAGACCCGCTGGATCAGGACACCGATCGGCGTCGGCCTGGCACGGTTGTTCAGAAGGACACGCAAAATATCCGCTTCATGCGGAGACAGCCGAATGACTTTGCCGTGATAGAAGATCACGTTGTGATTATAGTCGAATTCGAACCCCTCGTGAGAGGCGGCCTCGATTGTTCTAAGATTTGCTCTCATTCATGCAACCCCCAGCGAGGCGAGCACCAACGGCCACACAACCGTATGGGTTATCGCCGTCAGAATAACGGACAATGAATCCTCTAGCAGGAATCTGAAAATCGTAAGTCTGACATGTTAAGGTCCCTTATAAATCGGCATTTTATTCTACGTGCCACACTTTGAATTTTTATGCAAATCGCGATTCGAATTGATTCAGAGAAAGGTTAAAATTCTGTAAAATAATTCGTCGTCATATAGGGGTGAACGTCACGTTTGTGCGTCACCATGTCTCTATTTCTGGAACGATTCCGTGCGCGCAATCACAAAGCGGAAGGGAATCCGACCTTGATACATAAAAATTTCTCAAAAGCTCACCGTTCTGAAAAACTCGAGCGCGAAATACAGATAAAACATAATTATCGAGAGTGAAACATAATTTACAACTCTGTAATTGCTAAGTGATAATATACAACGTTATTTGCAAAAATTTGGTAAAATTAGATATTTCATACAAACGTGCTTGGCGTGCGATCGCTAAAACAGCGCAATGAAGGAGATCGCAGCCTAACGCTGAGGCGGTTCGTCCAGGCCACGAAGCGGCCGCGAGAAGGGAATGACGTTCGCCCCCTTCTCACTGATCCGGTCGAAGATCACTTCGTCGGCGGTCTTATCGTCGCGACATCCCAGAATGATCGGGCGCCGCATCCGGCCCGATATCGTCCAGCCACCGAAGCGTGTCTCGACAACGACCTGCGGCGCGACCCAACGCACGTCCACCGCGAGCCGCGCGACAGGCGCCGCCGCCGGAAGCTGGGCAAGCCTGTCGAGAAGCACCGAGACCGACGGCGCGGCCGCGTGCATCGACGCCGTTCCCGCCAGCGTAAGCGCCCCTGTTGTCCCTGAATAATAACCAAGGTGGAAGGCGACGGCGCCTTCCGCCGCAACACCATCCTGAACCGGGCCGCCGTAAGACACGCCGACGACGATCACGTCCTGGCGACCGGCGCATTTGATCTTGAGCCATGACCCGTCGCGGCCGGCGCGATAGGGGGCGAACCGTCGCTTCGAGACGATCCCGTCGACCCTGATGGTGCGCGCCATAAGCGCATAATCGACGCCAGCGCCGATATGGTGCGGGGCAAAGCGGATCGGATTTTGCCCCCGCGCGGGAATCAGCGGCTCCAGCAGCTTCTTGCGGTCATGCAGGGTGGCGCCGGTCAAATCCCATCCGTCGACATAAAGAAGATCGAACGCGTAGAGGAAGGCAGCGTCCGTGGTGCCCGCCTGGATGTCCCGCTGCAGCTGGGCGAAGCTTGTCCGTCCGTCAGGCAGCAACCGCACGATCTCGCCATCCAATATCGCCTCGGAAACCGGCAGCGCGGCGGCGGCGGCGGCAAGCCGCGGAAAACGATCCGTCCAGTCGTCGCCGTTGCGATTCAGGATCGAGACCCGCCCATCGCGGATGCGGACCATCGCGCGATAGCCGTCATATTCGATCTCGTGCAGCCAATCGTCCTCGTCGGGGACCTCCGACGCCAGCCGCGCCATCTGCGGCGCCAACACATCCGGCGGGCTGCGGCGTAGCGCGCCGTCCGCCGTTTTCAGCCGCTCGACAACGCGGTTGGAATATCCAGGCGCCAAGTCCGGTCTCATTCTATTAAAGACGTGCAAGCCGACCCGAAATTCCTATTCCTGTCCGATTAAGGATTGGTTATCGGCGGCTTCGACGACGGTTTTCACTTCGCCCAAGACCCGGATTGCGGCACAAACGTCCCTGAAAACGGGGAGGAAACGATGGCGTCGTCGAGCGACATGCCGGAAATCGCGAACGCTCGGATGGATGCCGCCGCGACGGGCGCATTCGCCTGGGGTCGCCACCGCCGCTATGTCCTGTTCATGGTGTTCGTTGCGTTCTTTCTGAACGCACTCGACCGCAACATCATCAATGTGTTGCAGCAGCCGATCAAAACCGAGTTCCATCTGATGGACTGGCAGCTGGGCATGATGACCGGGCTGGCCTTTGCCGTACTCTATAATTTGGTCGGCATCCCGACCGCGCGTTTCATCGACGGCGGGGCGATCCGGCGAGACATCATGGCCGGCGGCCTGGCGCTGTGGAGCGTGGCGACCGCTTTATGCGGCGTGACGCAGAATTTCTGGCAGCTTCTGCTGTGCCGCATGGGCGTCGGTGTCGGGGAAGGTACGTTCGGCCCGTCCACCATGACCCTGATCTCGGACTATTACGGGCCGAACGAGCGGGCGCGGGCGATGGGCCTGTACCTGCTGGGCCTGCCGCTGGCGTCGTTCATTGGCATGCCGCTGGGCGGCTGGGTGGCACAGCATTACGGTTGGCGCGCCGCCTTGATGCTGGTGGGCTTGCCGGGGTTGGCGGTCGCGTTGATCATCCGGCTGGCAATGCGGGAGCCACCACGAGGATTGTCTGACGGGGTCGTTGTCAAAGTCTCGGCGGCGCTGCCGATCCATCACGTCTTCGCGACGGTGACGAAGAAGAAAACGGTGGTCCACCTGCTGGCCGCGGCATCGCTGGCATCGTTTTCGACAGTCGGCGGGATGGTGTGGCTCCCGCCTTACCTACAGCGCGCATTCGGCCTCAACGTGGCTGAGGTCAGCGG
Organism: Alphaproteobacteria bacterium; assembly: GCA_035493715.1. Classification (GTDB taxonomy): domain Bacteria; phylum Pseudomonadota; class Alphaproteobacteria; order BOG-932; family Roseiterribacteraceae; genus BOG-932. The sequence goes on from DATJHU010000077.1 coordinate 31,735, forward strand.
AACGTGGGGCGTGATGAGCGGACTTGCCGGCGCGCTGGGCGCATTCGGCGGCGGATGGCTCGCGGACCGGTACGGCATTCGAAGCCCGAAATATTATATGTTGCTGCCTGGGCTCGCGATGGGCGTCTCGTTGCCGCTCTATCTGCTCGCCTTGATGTCGGGCAGCTTTCCGCTCTGCCTCGCCTGCCTGATCGTACCGGCAACGCTCAGCTTTTCATGGATCCCCGCGGGGATCGCGGTAACGCAGAGCTTGGCGCCGATGGCGATGCGGGCGCTTTTGGGCATGTTCGTCACGTTGGCAGCGAACCTAATCGGGCAAGGGATCGCACCGCCGGCGATCGGCGCGCTGTCGGACGTGTTCACGGACCTGACCGGCAGCGACGTTTCCGGCTTGCGCTGGGCACTGGTCGCCTCCGCGATCTTCTATCCCTGGTCCGCCTTCCATTTCTGGCTGGCGTCGCGGAACATCAGGGAAGACCTTGAAGCCTAAGGCAGGTGGAGCAGCTCGATCACGTTGCCGCTGGGATCGACGATCATGCCGACCGTATAGCCGTTGCCGGTCTTGGGCACCGCGCCGACGGTGAAGCCCGCCTCCTTCGCCCGCGCCATCGTCGCCGCGACGTCCGGCACCGTCAGCACGGCCGCCGGCGTCTTGCCCGGGGCGCCTTGGAGCGGTTTACGGCCCGGCACGAAGACCAGGACGATCCCTGCCGTGTCGCCAGCCCGCGCGTGATCCAGGCTGTCGCCGAATTTCAGCGTCGCCTCGTCGACCAGCGGCGTCTTGTTGTGAATGCGCCCGAGATCCTGCATTTGCAGCGCATGCATATAGGCCTTCGCCGACACCTCCAGGTCGTTCACATCGATCTTCACGAAGGCGATGCGCGGCTCGGTCGGGCTTTGCGGCGTCGCGGCGGTCTGTGCGAACGCAGCCTGAGCCGCGAACGCGACGGCGGCGACCGCACCGAGTGTGCCGATCAAGCGGTTAGACATTTCCCCTCCCCAATTCCGTTTGTTGCGGGCCGAACCGAACCCACGCCAGTACCGCGGCGATCACGACAAAGCGGAAGGCGATGCCGACCACGCCACCTTCCGGACCATATGCGCCGCCGGTCATCCAGACCGGCCCGAGATCGGCGATATGGAAGACCCCTGCGCCGAAATCATAGCCGCTGACCGGAAAGCCGAGCAGCGGTCCCTCGGCGAAATTCCAGGCGAAATGCAGGCCGAGCCCCAGCCAGATGCGGCCGGTCAAGATGAAGGCAAGGCCGTATGTAATGCCGCCGATGGCGTTGCTGATCACGGATTCGCCGGAGGCGCCCTTGAAGAACATGTGCGCCAGGCCGAACAGCACGGAGGCGATCAGCACGGCCGCCAGGCGACGTCCGCCGAGGGCCAGGGCCAGGCCCGAAATCAGCATGCCGCGCATCAGCAACTCGTCGACACCACCCTGAATGATCAGCGCCAACCCGGCTTTCGCGGCTGCGCCTGCGGCGAACGGCACGCGTGTCACCCGGACACCACCCAGCGCAAGCTCAACGGCGAGAATTGCGAGCATGACGGCGGAGGTGATCGCCACGCCGACGACGAAGTCCCGCGCGGCGCGGCTGTCGGCGGACAGGCCGAGCCCGGCGGCGACCGAGGCACCGGCTCTGCGCCAGCTCAATATGGCGTAAACACCGAACGCGATGGCGATGAGATAGGTGATGAGGTTGATGTCGACTGCCGCGCTCACGGTCCCTCCCTGTCCTTCTTGTTGATTGCGCTTTCTCTTTATCCCGGTCCTGTCGGCCTTGTCCCGAACATGTTTTCGAACCGGGCGCTATAGGCGCTCCAGGCCTCCGGGTTGATCAGCGAGCGCGGCGGCCCGCCCGAGAGGATGGAGGCCCACTGGCGAACCGCCGACCGTGCCATCGACTGCTTGGCCTCCGCCGTCAGCCCGGCGTTGTGCGGCGTGGCGATGACGTTATCGAGAGTGAGCAGCGGATGGCGATGATCCGGCGGTTCGTCCTCGAACACGTCGAGCCCTGCCCCGGCGATACGGCGATCCTTCAGGATTTCGTAGAGATCGTCTTCCTTATGGACGCCACCGCGCGCGGTGGTGACGAAATAGGCGGTCGGCTTCATCAGCGCGAACTGGTCACGGCCCAGCATCCCCAGGGTTTCGTCGCTGAGCGGGCAGTTGAGCGAGACGAAATCCGAGGCGCGCAGCAGTTCTTCGAGCGACACCTTCCTGCCCCCGCGCTGGCGGATCGTCTCCTCCGACCGCGCCGGGTCGTAGGCCAGCACATCCATGTCGAAGATGCCGCACAGCTTTGCCAGGCACGCACCGATATTGCCGAAGCCGATGATGCCGACCGTCTTGCCGTATATCTCGTTGCCGGTGAAGGCGAAGCGGTCGAGCCTTCCCGGCCGGCGCAGCGCCCTGTCGGCGAAGACGATCTTCTTGGACAGCGCCAGCATCAGCCCCAGCGCATGCTCGGCCACCGCCTCGCTGTTGGCGCCGGCCTGGTTGACCACGATCACCCCCGCCTCGGTGCAGGCGTCGATGTCGACGATGTCGTAGCCGACGCCGGGCGTCGAGATGGCGAGCAGGTTCGGGCAGCCGGCGAGCAGCTCGCGGTTGCCGTACCACGGTGCCTTGAGTTCCGCGCCTGGCGCGATCTGATAGGCGTGGGCCGCCGCCATCACCCGCCAGTTGTCGTCGAGCGGATCGGCATAGGACAGGCGGGTCACCTCGATATCCGCATGCGCGGCGATCAGCGTGTCCGCCAGCGGATCGATCCATTTCTCGAAGTAGGCCAGTTTCTTACGCATCCTAGAATCCGTAGAGCCGAGCCGGATTGTCGACGAGGATTTTACGGCGCGTTTCGGCGTGCGGCGCCCAGACACCGAGTTGGTTCAGTGTCTCGGCGTGGCCGTGCGGCAGGAAGGGACGGACCGCGAAAGGATCGGGGCCGCGCGATCCGTCCGGATGCGGCCAGTTGCTGCCCCACAGAACACGGTCGGGATTGGCTGCGATGACCGCCTGGGCGAAAGGCGCGACATCCGCGAAATCTGGCCCCGCGTCGGAGCAGAGATAGGCGCCGGAGGCTTTCACATAGGCGTTCCCGCTTTTCAGCAGGCTAAGCACTGTGCGGAAGCCGGGGTGATCCAGCCCCCTGTCCGCCCGGACGCCGCCCAGATGGTCGAACACGACCGGCACCGGCAGCGCCGCCAAGGCCTCGGCCAGGGCGACAATCATATCGGCGGTGCAAAAGACCTGGACGTGCCAGCCCAGCCGCTGGATGCGGTCGCCGACATCCCGCAGCCGTTGCGCCGACAGCTTGAGGTCGGTGTCTTCCTCCATTCCCAGATTGATACGGACACCGCGAACGCCCCGCCGATGCATGTCGTCGAGCCTGGCGTCGGAAATTTCCCCGCCGATCACCGCGACCCCGCGCGCCTTGTCTGCCCCGAGCAAATCCAACGTATCCAGCATGCCGGCGTTGTTGGTGCCGTAGATGCTGGGCTGGACGACGATCACCCGGGCAAGGCCAAGGCCTGAGAATACGCATTGAGATCGGAAACCGGTGCCGGTTGCGGTGTGTAGCGCCGCTTGCGCACGAAGGGATAGCGCTCGGTGTCCTCCGGGAAGACATGGACGTGGCAGTCGCAGGCGTCCGCCGGAACCGCGAAATCGACTGTACTCATGCCGCTGCGGCCTCAAGGAAATCGTCCAGAACGGAATCGAAGCTCGGTTCCGGCACGATGCCGAGATCGATGGCGCGCATCGAAGTGATGCGCTTCGGCATCTGGGTCAGCAGCGCCGCGATCTTGGGGTCCAGCCGCCAGTCGATCAGTGCGCGCGCCTGCGGCCCGACCCGCTTTTCGACTGCGGCGACCATCTGGTCGAGGGTCAAGGTCAGCGCCGGCAGGTTCATCGTGCGCACCGGCCCGACCGCCTCGCTGGGCAATTCGAAAAGCGAGCAGAACGCTTTGGCGACAGCGCCCACCGAAACGACAGGCATCGGCGCCGCCGGGTCGAACGGGCAAACCGCCCGGCGGCCGAGCAGCGGCTCGCGCACGACGGCTGAGATATGCTCCGACAGGGTCGGCGTTTCGTTGCTGCCGCGCAGCAACACCACCGGCAGGCGCAGCGCCCGGCCGTCGATGAAGCCGCGCCGCGTATAGTCGTCGATCAGCAGCTCCGCGATCGCCTTCTGCACGCCGTAGCTGTTCTGCGGCCGCTGGGCGAGATCGTCGGTCACGACGTCCGGCAACGGCTCGCCGAACACGGCCATGGAACTGGAGAAGACGAAGCGGATGCCGCCCTGGCGGCGGCACGCCTCCAGCAGGTCCATGAAGCCGTGCAGGTTGGTCTTCACCCCGTCGTCGAATGCCTTCTCCGCACCGGCGGTCAGCATCGCCGCGAAATGGAAGATCGCGTCCGGCCGCTCGATGAACAGCGCGTCCCGAACGGCAGGATCGCCGACATCGCCGACCATGCGGCGCGTGGGGATCGGCCCGTCCTTCAGCGCGTTCGGAAAGGCCTGGTCCAGCAGGATCAGTTCGGAAATGGACTGCCCGCCGAGACACCCGCGCGCCTGCAATTCGGCAACAAGGCGGCGGCCGATGAAACCACCGGCACCGGTAATGGCAATGCGCATGGGTTAGGCTGCGTCCCGGACCTGGAGAGGTACTGCTTTGGGCGAGGCCTTGAAGCTCGGCCGCGCATTTTCCTTCGGCACGGTCATGACGTTGGAGACCGCGTTATAGACGAAATAAAGATGCCAGCGGGAATGGATCGACATGTTGTGGCCCGATCCATGGACCAGATAGGGGTGGAACAAGGCGACCGTGCCCGGGCCGCCGGTGACCGGCACCGGCTCGCCGTGCTTGCGGATCAGCTCCGTCATCTCCGGCTTGCCCAGCGCGACGAGCGCGACCGAGGTCGTCTCGCCATCCTGGGTGCCGGCGATATCGCCGTCCTTGTGGCTGCCGGGGACGAAATACATGCAGCCGCCCAGCTCGGTCGCGTTGTCGAGCATCAAGAGGACGGTCACCATGTCCGGCCGCTCCAGCCCGTCATGGTGCCAGACGCCGAAATCCTGGTGCCACTGCCAGATCTCGCCAGTGATCGCCTCCTTCAGATTGCACTTGGTGTGGAAGAGATAGGCCTCCTCCCCCAGCAGATCCTTGGCGCTTTGCAGCAGGCGGCTGGAGCAGGACAGGTCGGCGACGGTCTGCGAGCCGGTCGGCCCGTCGGTCTCGTTCATGCCATAGATCATGCGCACGGCGTCACTGCCCTTTTCGCGCACGACGCGGCTGTCGCGCAAATCGCAGGCGCGGACCAGGTCATGCTTGATACGGGCGACTTCTTCAGGCGACACCAGGTTGGGCAGGATGACGAACCCGTCGCGCGCATACGCGTCGCGCTGATCATCGGTCAGATACATCAACTTCCCCCGGCGCCCTCTCGTTTTCGGCTGCGGAATCTAGACGCGGGCACGCCGGCCAAGTCAAGAAAATGCTGGATTTTCCGCGGCGAGCGGAGGCTCTACAGTTCGTTCAAGCAATATGTTCAGGGGAAGCCGGCATGATCCCGCCCGTGGTCTATACGAAGATACCCGAAACCGACCCGGCATTGGTTGCCGCCGCGGCGGAGATGGGCGTCGCCGATCTGCACGAAGCACTGGGTGCGGTGGAGGGTCGGGCGCTGCTGATGAGCCCCCGGATGCGGCCCCTGGACCCGACGCTTAAGATGGCGGGCGCGGCGGTCACGGTATTCAACTATCCCGGGGACAACCTGATGATGCACCAGGCGCTTTACCTTGCCGGCAAGGGCCATGTGCTGGTGATGACGAACGGCGGTGCCGCCACATCGGCGCAATGGGGCGAGCTGGCGGGAGTCGAGGCGCAGACCAAGGGGCTGGCGGGCCTCGTCGTCGACGGGGCGGTGCGCGACACCCAGGCGCTGATCGCCATGCGCTTCCCGGTGTGGGCGACCGCGATCCATGCCTCGCATCCCGAGAAGCGCGGGCCGGGGGCGGTCAATATCCCGGTCGTGGTCGATGGTGTGCTGGTTCATCCCGGCGACATCGTGGTCGCCGACGGCGACGGCGTGCTGGTGATCCCGCCTGCCTACTTGCGGCATGCCGTGGACGGGGCCCGCCGCCGCCAGGACAAGGAAGCCGACATGCGCCGGCGCATCCTGGCGGGGGAGCATCTGCACGACCTGCTGGGCCTGCAGAAGGCGATGGACGCGAGCGGCGTCGAAATCCGCCAGACGAGCTGGGCGGAGGATCGGACGAAGCGATCCGGTTCCTAAGCCAGCAGCCCCTCGCCGGCGCGCGGGCCATGGAACGCCTTGCCATCCGGTATCTTGATCATGGCCCGCACTGTCTCCAGCGGCAGCGGAAGCAGCTCCTCATAGCGCTGGAGGATCAGCGACGAGGTCTGCCGGCCACGGCGATAGGCTTCGCGCAGTTCACGGACGCGTGCGACCTTCATGATGACGCTGAGCCCCATGAAAAACGGGATCGGGCGGTAATCGAGCCCTTGACCGTAGCTGAAGGCGACGAGCCCTGCCTCGCCGCGCGGCTGGGTCGCGTAACCGCTGAGGATATGCCAAAGGTCGTGCAGCACGGTCAGCCGGTCGCTGAACCACTGGCGGGCGGGGTCGAGCCTGGCATAGTCGCGCGACATTTTGCGCTGGGCTTCGACCAGCGCCATCGAGTTGATGCCCGACTTCCTGCAGACCTCAGCGAAGGCACGCCCGAACGTCCCTTCCGGCAGCGCACCCAGCCGCTCGTGGTCGCTGAGGATCTGCGGCAGGTTCGGCCGTTCCGCGAGCAGGCGGCGGCCTTCGGGCGATTTGCGGAAACGCTGGAACAGCCGCTCCTCGCACATGCCGCCCATCGCATCGACGACCGAATAGGTCGCGTCGAGCGCATCGCCCTGCTGTAGCGCGAGCGCCTTGAATGCGCGCCCGGCGCGGCGCCACTGCACCGGCCGGGAGGGCACAGGGCTGATCTCCGGGAAATCGGGTGTGCCGGCGGCTTCGGCCGCGATCGCGTGTGCCTGCATGATGTCTCCTGCCCCTTCTTGCCGGTTTTCGGCTTGGTTTAAGATTCCGGCGGCCGCCCGAGCACGCCGTACAACAAGACCGTGGTCATCGTGCGAATGTGAGATTCGATGCCTTCTTCCGAGAACGGATCGGGCCCGCCGATTTTCCGCGCCAACGCGGCCTGGGTGAAAAAGGTGGCTGCACCGGCGGTGAGCAGCGCCAGGCTGGCCAGGTTCAGGTTGCGCGCTTCGATCTTCGTCGTGTCCTCGAAGCGGCCGAGGCTCGGCCTCAGGAACGGGACGACGTAGCGTTCGGCGATATAGTCCAGACGCGGGCCGCCGACAGCGCCTTCATGTTCCATGATGCGCTGGATCGCGGGCGCCTTGGCCACCACCTCCAGGAAACGGCGCAGGCCGATCTTCAGCTTCTCCACCGGATCGGTGAGCGGCGCCAGATCCTCCAGCCGCCATGCGTCGTTGGCGCGGTTCAGTCCGAAATCGATCGCGGCCCGCCACAGCGCCTCTTTCGAGCCGAAATAATGATGGACCAGATTGTGGCTTACGCCGACCTGACGGTTGAGCTCGCGCACGGAGACGCCGTCATACCCCTGCCGGGCGAAGGCTTCGAGCGCAGCCTCCAGAATCGTCTCCTGGACGTCGGCACCACCCTCCGCCGTCTTTTCATCGACTTTCGCAGCAGCGCTTTTGCGAGCCGCCATACGCTTCCTCCAACCCTACTTGTCATGTGTCAAGGAATCGCTTGACAGGTGACAAGACGCTAAGTTAGCACTTGTCAGGTGTCAAGCACCGGAAAATCGGCGCGGCCAAAAGTCAACGGGGAGGATCACATGGCGACATCCGAGTCACGCCCGCTCGAGGGCAAGATTGTCCTGGTCACCGGCGCCAGCCGGGGCATCGGCAGAGGCATCGCGGTCGAGCTCGCCGCCGCCGGCGCCATCACTTACATCACCGGACGCACCGTCGTGCCGACGCCGGGCCTGTTCGGCACTCTAGGCGAAGCGGTTGCGGAAGCCGCCGAACTTGGCGGCACGATTATCCCGCTCGCTTGCGACCACGCGGATGACGCGGCTGTGCGGAAGGTATTCGACCGTATCGAGGCCGAGCATGGCCGGCTGGACCTGCTGGTCAACAACGCCACGGCGATGGAGGACTATCACGACTCCATCGGCAAGCCGTTCTGGCAGCTGTCGCCGTCGGTCTGGGACAGCACCATGAATGTCGGCCTGCGCTCCGCCTTCATCGCGACCCAGATGGCGGCGCCGCTGATGGTGGCTCAGGGCGGGGGGTTGATCGTCAACGTCTCATCGATCGGCAGCCAGGAATATCTGCTGTCCGTGCCTTACGGCGCCTGTAAGGCGGCGCTGCACAAGCTGACCCACGATACGGCGATCGAGCTGACGCCGCACAACGTGGTCGTGACCTCGATCTGGCCGGGTCTGGTCAAGAGCGAACCGATGCTGGCCGTGTCCGAGACCATGCCCGACGGCCGCCTGGAGCTGATGGGGGTCGATCTTTGCGTCGCGGAGACGCCGCGCTTCTCCGGCCGGGCGGTGCTCGCCATCGCAACCGACCCCGACCAGATGCGCTTCGCCGGCCAGTATCTGATCTGCGCCGATCTGGCTCACCGCTACGGCTTCACCGATCTCGACGGCAACATGCCGCCGGTGGTGCGGACGAATGCCGATGTCTTTGCCGGCCTCGACGATATCCCGCCGCTCTATGCCGGCCTCTATATGGCGACGCTGGCGGCGGGGCAGGTTCCCGGATCGAAGCTGGGCATCCGCCTGGAACGGGATGCCGCCGGAAAGCTGCATACGGCAGCCCTTGGATAACGAGAATTTCTGAAGCGACGGGCGCGAGATGACGGGTGAATTGCGCCCGCAAGACTAAGCCGCCCGCGATTACCGGACATGTCCGCTGAGCGGGCTGTCCAACGGGGAGGAAACAATGTCTGCACGCATATCGGCGGCGCTCGCCACCACGGTTGCAATCTTCGCCCTGACCGCGAGCCACCGCCCCGCAGCGGCGCAATCCGACCAGCCCGCCGCCTCCGCCGGCGGCCTGGAAGAAATCGTCGTCACGGCACGGCGGCGGGAGGAGCGGCTGCAGACGGTGCCGATCGCCATCACCGCCTTCACCCAGGCCCAGCTCGAGCAGAAACATGTCGAGCAATTGCGTGACCTGTCGAAAGTAGTTCCGTCGCTCGCGATCAGCCAGACCTTGTCAGACCCAAACGCATTCTTCTCGGGCCAGGTCAGGCTGCGCGGCCTCGCCGGCACTGAAATCTATTTCGCCGACGTGCCGCTGAGCAGCACCGACTCAAATCCTGCCACCGGCCTGACGCACGGCCTGTCCCCGGGATTCTTCTACGACAACGACACAACCGAGGTCGACAAGGGCGCGCAAGGCACACTGTTCGGACGGCCGTCCATCGGCGGCCTGATCTCGATCCAGCCGAAGCGGCCGACCAACAATCTGGAAGGTTATCTTCAGACCACCTTCGGAAACTACGGCGACAAGGAGGTCGAGGGCGCAGTCAACATCCCGATTGTCCAGGACAAGCTGATGGTCCGCATCGCCGGCCAGATGCAGAAACGCGACGGATATACCCTGAACCTTCAGGACGGCTCGTACCTGGACGACCGCGACTACTATGCCTGGCGCGTCGGCGTGACGCTCAGGCCGACCGACGATTTCGAGAATTACCTGCTCTACGACGGCTATTGGCAGGATTCCCACGGTGCGTCGAACATGCTGGCTAAGATCGATCCCAAATTCCCGCTGACCGGGTATGGCTTCGTCAAACCCGGTGTCCTCGGCCCGGTGCCGCTGCTGGTGAACGGCAAGCCCAACCCGGCATGCCTTGCCACGGTAACGCTTTCCGCGAGCGGCGCCGGCTCTGTGCCCGGCGGCTGCGGCGGCGCCTATTTCGGCGTCTTCCCGACTTTGCCGGATCTCCTGGCCCAGCAGCAGGCGCTCGGCCCCCGCACGATCCTGGGCCGGCCGTCGAGCGAGATCGGCAAGGACTATTTCTATGGCTTCACCGATATCGCAACCTGGGACATCACCGACACTCTGTCGTTGAAGAACATCGCCGCGGCACGGGTGTTCAAGCAGTTGAGCGTCGACGATTTCAGCTCGATCGGCCTGCCGCTCGCCATCTTCGGCTTCCCCGGCAACAATCACGGCTGGAACAACAACGAGGTCCAGTACACCGAGGAACTTCAACTTTCCGGCAAGGCGCTGAACGACCGGCTCGACTGGCGGGTCGGCGGCTTCCTGCTGTTCGATCACCCGCTGGGCGACACGACCATCGTGTTGGACGGGTTGGGCTCGACGATCTACAACCACTACAGCGAAAGCTCGCGCAGCCAGGCGGTCTTCGCTCACGCAATTTACGACCTGTCGGATTGGGTCCCCAACCTGCGCTTCACCGCGGGCTATCGCTACACATGGGACTTCGACTCCCTGTCCGAGCAATCGACGACACCGAACGATGGCGTGACGCGCGACCCCAGCGGCATCGCCACCAACTGCAACGTGCCGCTCCACGACAATAACTGCCGGAGCCAGGTGAACGGCAACTTCAGCTCATTCGGCTGGAATCTGGGTCTCGACTATCAATTCACGCCGCAGACCATGGTCTATGTGCGCGCCGGCAATGCCTACCGGCCCGGCGGGTCCATCCTGGCAGTTCCGGCACCCTATAACAAATACCAGCCGGAGCATGTGACCGACGTCGAGTTGGGCGTAAAGACCGACTATGAGGTGATGGGCGTGCACGGCCGGACCAACGCCGACATCTATCACACCGACTATAAAGCCATTCAGGTTTCGATCGTGCAGACCATCCCGAGCCAGGTTCCGGGCGGAGTGCCGTCGGTCGCATCGATTACGGCCAATGCCGCCAGCGCCTATCTGGAGGGTGCGGAGATCGAGCAGACTTTCAGTCTGCCCTTCGGCATCGATCTGGAGGCCCACGGCTCGTACATCTACACGCACTATGACACCTATCCGCAGGCCTTCGGCCAGGTCGGGTCGCCGCCGTTCCAGTATATCCCGCTGTTCCAGTTCGGCATGACGCCGACCTGGCATGTGCCGATCGACCCGTCCTGGGGCGAGCTGTCGGCCTCGATCGCCTGGTCGTGGTACGGCCATCAGTCGACCAGCCCGCTGGCCAACGAACCGCTTAATTACCAGCCGCATTACCAGAATTTCGACGTTCGGATGGACTGGACGAACGTCTTCCGGCAGCCGATCGACCTGGCCTTCTTCATGACCAACGTGACGGACAATCTGCACGTGGTCGGTGTGATCCCACTCCAGACTTCGGCCGGGTTCAGCTCGGTCGCCTACAACCCGCCGCGCATGTTCGGCTTCACGCTGAAATACCGCTTCGACGGCGCAGGCGAGCCTGAGACGGCGCCTCCAGCCTATGTGCCGCCGCCGGTTCAGGCGCCGGCCCCTACTCCGCGCGCCTATCTGGTGTTCTTCGATTTCAACAAATCCGACCTGACGGCGCAGGCCAGGGATATCGTCGACACGGCCGCGAAAAACGCCGAGACGGCGAGGGTCACGCAGCTGACGGTTACCGGCCACACCGACACGGTGGGCTCGGACGCCTACAACATGCGCCTAAGCCGCCGTCGTGCGGAATCGGTGGCGGCTCAGCTTGAGAAGAACGGCATCGCAGCCTCCGAGATCGAGATCGTCGCCAAGGGCAAGCGCGACCTGCTGGTCCCAACCAGGGACGGCGTGCGCGAGCCGCAGAACCGGCGTGTACAGATCGTCTTCGGCGGCCCCACGTCGTAAGCTGCCCCCAAAACACAGGCCCAAAAGTTACAGGGAGGATCGGATGCGAGGATTGAAGGGCAAGATCGTGGCCATCGTCGGCGCCGCGACCGGCATCGGCAAGGCGACCGCGGTCCGGTTGGCGGAGGAAGGCGCACATCTTGTTCTGGGTGACATCAACGTTGCCGGGATCGAGGATGTGGCGCGGCAGATAAACGCCGCCGGCGGCAAGGCCGCCGCGATCCGCTGCGACATCAGCGACGACGGCTCGGTCAAGGCGCTGGTCGATTATGCCGTCCAGACCTTCGGCCGACTGGATTGCATGCACGCCAACGCGGCCGACCTGTCGGTCGTGCTGTCCGACACAGACGCGGTCACGGTGCCGCTCGAAGTCTTCGACCGGACGATCGCCGCCAATCTGCGCGGGCATCTGCTGTGTACGCGCCACGCCGTCCCTGAGCTGCTGAAGGCCGGCGGCGGCGCCATCGTCTATACCTCGTCGGCCGCTGCCTTCGCCGGCGAACCGGAACGCGTGTCCTATGCCGTCTCCAAATCGGGCATCAATGCGCTGATGCGCCACGTGGCTTCGCGTTGGGGCAAGGAAGGCATCCGCGCCAACGCGGTAGCGCCGGGACTGGTCCTGACCGACACCACGCGCGCCGGCATGCCGGAGGCGGCGCAGGAGATGGTGATCGCCATGGGTCGCAGCCCGCGCCTAGGCAAGCCTGAAGACATTGCTGCGATGGTGGCGCTGCTGTTCTCCGACGACGGCGAGTGGATCAACGGCCAGGTCGTCGGGGTGGACGGCGGCGTCACGATGCGCTGAAAGCGGGCCCGCCTTAATAGGTCGGCGAGATCTGCATCTGCGGCAGCGGCCGGGGCGCGCCTTGCGTGAAGTCAGGGCCGAGATCGTGCCAGTCGTGGCCCTTTTCGGCGAGTTCGGCGAGCAACGCCTCAGCCTTCCGGCGTTGGTCCTCTGAGGAGAATTTATAGGACACCGGCGGCGGATTGCCGGACTGCGCGGTCGCGTATGCATCCCGATAATCCGGGATCTTGGGTTCGGAACCGACGCTTTGCGCGACCTTGATCGTGTAGCGCTGCAAGGCCGAAGCCAAGTTGCGCCAGCGTATCCAATAGTGGTTGGCGAACGAGAAACCGCCGAATGCCTCGCCGGCCTGCGTACCCTTCTCGGAAATGCTGTCGAGTACGGTTTGCGGCATGTTCAGGTTCATGCCGCCCTCGTCGGGGTCCAGCGAAACATGAACGATGCGCTCGCGGTTGCCGGGCGCGCGCGATTGTATGAGGTCGCGCCAGTTCTGCATCGTGCCGACGATGGCGAACAGGAAGCCGGCAATCTCCCCGGCCCCGGTGCCGGCGGCGATCGGCTGGTAGATCCTGCGCCATCCCTGGTTGTTGTCCGGCGGCAGGTACACCGCTTTCTTCGCGGGTCCGCGGTCGTCGGTCTCGGGATAGACGAGATCGATCGCGAAGGTCGGCCAGAGCGGCAGCGGGGAATCAAACAGGTGGATCGGAAAATTGCTGCTGATCCCGCCGTCGGAGAACCAGCAGACGCGAAAGGCGCTCACCTTACCCCGGGACCGGCCGCCACCGGTCGCAAGACCGTCCGTGCTCTCGCCGAGATTTTTCTCGCGGCGCGTTCCGCCCGCCGCCGTCTCACCGTCGGCGGCCGCAGCGGATCGCTCGGCCCAGGCCGCCGGCTCATATAGCGGGACGGCGCTGATCAGCAGCGGAAAGCTGAGGCTCATGCGCATGCCGACCAACACGGGAAGGTCGCCGTCGGCGGGCAGACGGTAATAGGTCTTGCCGCCGACGACCTCGCCGCCACCGCCCTGCGCAACCATCCAGTCGACGACCTGCCTCGGGAAAAGCCGGTCGAAATCCTCACGCAGGAACCAGAATCGCGTGTTGAGGAAAGGCAGGGTCCGGGGCTCGTGATGCGAAACGCCGGTGGTGATCATCTGCAGATTGACCGCCTGATCCGTTTTCGGTTCGCCGTCGTAGCGGTCGGCGTTCCACAGATCGGTAAAGGTCAGCGGCTCGCCCACCGGCTTGCCCGACAGTTCCTGCAGGACCTGGTGGAGCCATTCGGTCAGGCCTTGGTTGGGGGACCCCGGCGCGCGCAGGCCCGAGCAAAGGCCAAGCATGTTGGCGCGCGCCACGCCCGCCACGCGCATGGCCGTGGCCACGGTTCCCCCGATCGCCGCGCACAGCAGCGACGGCAGGATTGCCGCCCCGATGCCGGCCCAGCCGGCGGCGAGCCAGCCGACCCCGAGAAACACCACAAGGATAGCCGCGATCTCGAGCGGCGCGACGGCGAGAAGCGTCGACGCGAAACAGGCGAACTTGCTTAGCACGCTGTCCTTGCCGACGAGCTTCACCAGCAGCCGATAGGCGCCGCCGGCGCCGGACGTAGGTTGGAACAGGCCGTAGATGAAGCCTTCGGTCGAAAGCCGGCGGGCGACCGTCTCAAGTCCCTCGAAGCCGACCTTACCCGCATCGTGCGCCAGCGCGCTGCCGGTGACCTTGGCGCGATCGCCGCGCGCCGCCGCGGCGGTGGCGGCAGCGGCGATGGCACCGGCCGACGTTCCGCCGATATTCTTGAAACGGAACCGGCGCGACAGCGCGAGCACCGCGTTTGGATAGACGACGCCGCTGGTGATGCCGCCCTTCATGACGATATCGCAATATTTGGCGGGCGCGCCGCCCATGGTCGCCTGGCCGGTATCGGTCATCGCTGGTCCCCATCTCGTTTTCTGTCGGACGGGATCAGCCTATCTCAGGGAATCTTAGGCAAATATTATTTCCGCCACCGGCATTTCATTTGAAATACAGGTTTCCCAAGGCCTGCCGGACGAAGGGCAGCAGGCCGGAGATCAGATAAGGGTCGAAACCGAGCAGCACGCCGCCGACCGTGACGACGGCGGCGATGAGGCGGGATGACATTGGGCCTGATCCCGTGTCACTGCCCGAGTTGGCCCACATGGTACCCCAGCCGGGTTTCGACATCGCCCGGGCGATGGAAGCCGCGCTCAAGGAGCGTCATGATCCTGCGGTGGCTGGCAGGGCGTTCGACAGAAGCAAGGAATGCGTCCCATTCGGGCGCGATCTCGGCATCGGGCGGCAGGCTTGCAACATCGACCAGCCGCTTCGTGGCGGCGATCGCCTCCTTGTCGAACGATGCGATCCGCGTCGCCAGCGCATCGACGAACCCGTCAAGCTCGGCGTCCGGCAACGCACGGTTCACATAGCCGTAGAGCTCGGCGATATCGCCCCTTATGTCGTCGGCGCTCATCAGGATTTCCAGCGCGCGCCCGCGGCCGACAAGGCGCGGCAGCCGCGCCATCGGTCCGCCGCCGGGAACAAGCCCGGCGCCGACCTCCCACTGCGAGAGGATCGCCTTCTCGCGGCTGACGAAACGCATGTCGCTGGCCAGCGCAAGCTCGCTGCCAACGCCGGTCGCGCGCCCGCGGATCGACGCAATCGAAACGACCGGAGCCCGGCTCAACCGCACGAGCATGTCGGGAAGCGCCTGCAGCCCCGTCGGGCCGGGCGGTATGCGCGTGGAATCCTCCAACTTCGCCAGGAAGTCGTAATGCGTCAGGAAGAAACCTTCCACCGCACTGTCGAAAACCACGACCTTCACATCCTTGTCCGTCTCCAGCGCGGTAACGATGGCGTTCAGTTGGGGGATGGCTTCGGGGCCGAAGATATTGAGCGGCGGATTGTCGAGCGTGACCCGCCAATAGAACGGCGAGCGCCGGGTGAGGTGCATCTGCTCCGCGGCCTTGGTCTCGCGCATGATCGTCTCCGATAGATGTCAGTTCGGGGACGGACTGTGGAGAAATCGAACGGGTCGCGATTGTCGGCGGCGGTCGCGGTTTGTGGAAATCGCCCGGGATCGGCCCAAGCCGCTTTTTCAGTGGAAGCGACACCAAAATATTGCCGACGGCACGCCTAATAGCTCCGTTGCAGCATTCTCGAGCCACGTAACCCCAGGGGCGAACACGAGCAGCACCGACATGAAACTCGAAATCGTCGTGATCCCGGTTTGCGACGTCGATCGCGCCAAGCGCTTCTATGCCGGCCTGGGCGGGCGGGAGGATACCGATTTCGCCTCAAGCAACGAATTCCGCGTCATCCAATTCACCCTACCCAGGGGTTGCAGCTGATCGTCTCCGACATAAAGGCGGCAGGGAGCGGCCGACCGTTCCACATGCTCCGTATCGCGGCAAACCGACACCAAAGTATCATGGACCTTCGCGCGGAGAGCGGCGCATCCTCGTGCCGCGGCGCCTGTTGCGAAAGGACCGGCAATGGAGAACGAGCTCGGCCGCACGATCAATGCGCTTCCCGGGTTGGTGTGGACCGCGCGCCCCGACGGCGCGATCGATTTCGTCAACCGCCGCTGGTGCGATTACACCGGCCTTGGCGCATCCGAATCCATTGGCGAAGGCTGGCAGGCGGCCGTCCACCCTAACGATCTGGGCGAGCTGCTGGCGCAATGGCAGTCCATTCTTCTTTCCGGCAAAGCGGGCGATATGGAAGCACGCCTGCGGCGCCACGACGGGGAACACCACTGGTTCGTGTTTCGCGTCAGCCCCATGACCGACCCATCGGGGCAGATCGTCAAATGGTGCGGGATCAACTTCGATGTCGAGGGACGGTGGCGCGCCGAGGAGGCCCGGCGGGCACGGTGGTGGCTGCCGTCTCCGACACGGGAGAGCCATTTCCGCTCGATCGCGGACAGCATCCCCGCGCTCGTCTCCCTTAAGTTGCCGAACGGAAAGGACGAGCTCGTCAATAGCCGGACGTTGGAATATTTCGGAAAGTCGCTCGACGAGCTAAATGCCGCGTCGCTCCACGATACCGTGCACCCGGACGATCACGCGCGCCTGCTCGCCGTGTCGAAAGGACCCGGCTTGCAGGCCGTCGACCCATACGATCTCGAAGTTCGGGCCGCCGATTCGTTCGATATCGAAGTCCGTCTCCGCCGCGCCGACGGCATCTACAGATGGCACCATGTCCGCGCCTTTCCATTGCGCGATCCGGAAGGGCCGATCGTCTTCTGGTATCTGCTGCAAACGGACATCGACGATCTGAAACGGGCCGAGGCTCAGCTTGCCGGCGAGAAGCGCCTGCTGGAAATGGTCGCGGCGGGGGATTCGCTTTCCGACATCCTCGACGCGCTGTGCCGGTTCGTAGAGGACACCGCAGGCGACTGCGCGTGCAGCGTTCTGCTCGTCGATCCTGACGGGCCTACATTCCGGCACGGCGCAGGCCCCAGCCTTCCGAAAGACTACAATGCCGTCTTTGACGGCAAATCGATCGATCCCACCTTCGGCCCATGTTCGCTCGCCGCGACCGTGAAGACGCCGGTGATCGCGTCCGATGTCCTGACCGATGCGCGATGGAGCGCCTCCCCCTGGCCCGGGATGATGGCGGCAATCGATATGCGGTCGTGCTGGTCCACGCCCGTCCTGTCTGGCGACCGGAAGGCTCTGGGCGTCTTTGCCGTCTATCGGCATGAACCCGAAAGCCCCTCGCAGTTGCAGCGCGATCTGATCGAACAGGTAACCCACATCGCGAGCATCGCGATCGAAGGCGCGCAAAGAGAAAGCGCGCTGAAACGTAGCGAGGCCTTCCTGAAGGAGGCGCAGCGCCTCAGTTCGACGGGCGGTTTTTCGTGGAACGTCGCGACCAATGAAATCACCTGGTCGGACGAGGTCTATCGGATTTTCGGGCTTGAGCCGGGCGGCCCGCTGACGCCCGACGTGACCGACCTCAGGGTCCATCCCGGCGACCTTCCGTTCGTCTATGAGAAGGTCAACCAAGCGCGGATCGACGGCAAGGATTTCGGCTTCGACTACCGGTTGGTCATGCCGGACGGGTCGGTGAAGTACCTGCACACCGTTTTCCATCGGACTGAGGATTCCGACGGGCGGTTCGAGTTCGTCGGCGCGATCCAGGACGTGACTCAACGCCGGCGCTCCGAGGACGCGCTGGGCGAGCTTCGCACGGAACTGACGCGGGTCGCCCGGATCACCAGCCTGGGCGCGTTGACGGCGTCGATCGCGCATGAGGTCAACCAGCCGCTGTCGGGCATCCTGACCAACGCCAGCACCAGCCTGCGGATGCTGGCCGCCGATCCTCCCAATATCGACGGTGCGCGCGAGACCGCGCGGCGTACGATCCGCGACGCCAACCGGGCCGCCGAGGTCATCACCCGACTGCGTGCGCTGTTCGCCAAGAAGGCCGCAACCACCGAACCGGTGGATCTGAACGACGCCGCGCAGGAAATCATCGCCCTGTCGTTGAGCGAGCTTCAGCGGAACGGGGTTATCGTCCGAACTGAATTCGCCGGTGATCTTCCGCCCGTCACCGGCGACCGGGTGCAGCTTCAGCAGGTCATCCTCAATCTGGTCCTGAACGCCTCGGACGCGATGAGCGGCCTCATTGACCGGTCCAGACAGCTGACGATCAGAACCGACCTCGGCCCCGACGGCAGCGTCAGGCTTGCGGTGCAGGACACCGGCATCGGCTTCGGCACCGAACATGCCGGAAGGCTGTTCGATGCTTTCTTCACCACCAAGAGCGGCGGGATGGGGATCGGCCTGTCCGTCAGCAATTCGATCGTCGAGAATCACCAAGGCCGCCTCTGGGCGGAGGCGAACGACGGCCCCGGAGCAACTTTCTTGTTTTCCCTTCCGCGGCGCACCGAAGGCGAAACGACCCAAGACGAAGCAACCGTCCACCGCTATGCCGCGCCGGGTGAAAATGGCGCAACGAGCAACACTGTGAGTACTCAATGATGGTCAAACGCTCTCTCGTATCCGTGGTCGACGATGACGAATCCGTGCGCGAGTCCCTTCCCGACCTGCTGAGAGAGCTGGGCTACGAAGCCGAGGCGTTTTCGTCGGCTGAAGCATTCCTGGCGTCCGATGCTCTGGGCCGGACGCGATGCCTGATCCTCGACATTGCCATGCCGAACATGTCCGGGCCCGAGCTTCAGCGCCAACTGGCGCTGCGCGGGGAGACGATTCCGATCGTCTTCATCACCGCCCAGGCAAACGAAGCCACCCGGTTGCGCGTGCTGCAGCAGGGCGCCGTCGAGTGCCTGCTGAAGCCGTTCAGCGATACGGCCCTGATGAACGCGCTCAAGACCGCCACCCGCGTAAACTGACGCCAGGCCACCCGTTCTTGCGGCCCGGCCAATATGGGAGTTACACATGAATCCAGCGAGCGCATTTGAGCCTGTGCTAGGATCATTGCCCATGCAGCACGCAACGCCGATCGTGTTCATCGTCGATGACGACATCTCGGTCCGGGAATCCCTGGAGCTGCTGATCGCCTCCGCCGGTTGGCAACCGGTTGCCTTTGCGTCGGCGCAGGCTTTCCTGCTCCGTCCGCGGGCGGCTGTACCGAGTTGCCTGATCCTCGACGTCAATCTTCCGGACCTCAGCGGCCTTGACCTGCAGCAGCGTATTGCCGCCGACAGGACCGAGATGCCGATCATCTTCATCACCGGGTACGGCGACGTGCCGATGACCGTCCGGGCGATGAAGGCGGGCGCGGTCGAATTCCTGACCAAGCCGTTCGGCGACGAGGTGCTGCTGAATGCTGTGCAGGCCGCGCTGGACCGCAGCCAAGCCGCGCTGAGCCAGGAAGCGGACATGCGCGCGCTTCGCGAGCGCTACGCTTCCCTTAGCAGGCGGGAACGCGAGGTCATGGCGCTGGTGGTTTCGGGCCTGCTCAACAAGCAGGTCGGCGGCCAACTCGGCATCAGCGAGATCACGGTGAAAGCGCATCGCGGCCGGGTCATGGAAAAGATGCAGGCGGGATCGCTGCCTGATCTCGTGAACATGAGTTCGAAACTCGGCTCGGCGCACTAGGTCTTCACAGCAGCGTTGATTTCCACAATCCGGCCCGTGGATTTTCTGCAAAACTGCTTGTGCCTCAACAACATGGGCACCCGCGCCCACCCTACTCTTCCATCACAAAGAGCCGCCAAGAGGGCTCTTTCCAAAATGCAATTTAAGGCTGCGGCCTGCGATGCGGAGGTGAAGATGTCCTGCAATTCGACGATCCGGCTCCTGAACGGCAAATCTATCGCGGCGGCCGCCATGCTGCTTGTCGCGGCTACCGGCACAGCCTTTGCGGCACAAGACCGCGGCACTCTTCAGGTGCCGAACGGCCTCGCCTTCTCCGAGTTCAAAGGCTTCGAGGACTGGCAGGTCATCGGCGTGAGCCAGGCTGGCGAACTGATCGAAGTTATCGTCGGCAATCCGGCGATGATCGCGGCCTATCGCGACGGCTTTCCAGCCAACGGCAAGAAGATTCCCGACGGCGCCAAGATGGCCAAGATCCATTGGAAGGCGAAGAAGAGCGAGGACGCGCCTTCGCCGACCACTGTGCCGGACACGCTTCACGACATCGATTTCATGGCCAAGGACGGCACCCGCTTCTCCGCGACCGGCGGATGGGGCTACGCCCAGTTCAATTACGATACCGCATCCGACACCTTTACCCCGCTGGGAAGCGGATCGGCATGCGGCTATGCCTGCCATACTCGGGTGGCGTCCAAGGATTATGTCTTCACCGCTTACCCGAAGCGATAGCCGGATAGCGGGGTCCCGCAGCGACCGTAACTTTCAACTAACTGTCTTAATTGCATTTTATGGTGCACCCGCCGCCCTTCGCTCTGCGGTGCGGGTGCCGCGAACCGCCTCCACCCTATACGAAGGTATCGCCAACACCTTCGTCCAATAGGTTCGCGCGACCGCATCTGCTGTGATTATCGCGCGGCGTCCGGGCTGATCCTGCGCGCAGGATCTTGCCTTCGGACTGCCGCATGCGACGAAACTTTCGGAGACAGAGACCATGTCCCTGCATCAATTCGCAGTTTCAAGCATCGCTTCCCCCAATCGGTTGAAAGCGACAATTCCGGCCATACGGCCGCGGACCCAGGACCACATATCGGCCGAAGCCGGCAGGTTGCTCGACGATGTCAGGGCGGCACTGGAAAGCGATCTCGCGACGGCGACGGATGCAGCCGCACGCCTTGCAGCGCTTCTGGCCAACCGCGTCCCGGATGACACCGGTTCCCGCCCGGCGCGCGGCGGGCTGGCGCCCTGGCAGAAGCGTAAGGTCCTGAAATGCATCGAGGAGCAACTGGACCGGGCGCTGCCGGTGGACGTGCTGGCGAAGCTGGTTTCGCTGAGCACGAACCATTTCTCCCGCGCCTTCAAGGAAAGCTTCGGAGAGCCGCCGCACGCCTTCATCATCAGGGCCCGTGTGGAGCGCGCGGGGGAGATGATGCTGACGACGTCGGAGCGGATCGCCGAAATCGCGTTATCCTGCGGCTTCGCCGACCAGGCCCATCTCTGTCACTGCTTCCGCCGCGCCATCGGCATGAGCCCTGCCGCCTGGCGGCGGCACGCCACCGCTCCTGCAAGGGCCCGGCTGCCGCTCTCGATGGCTTCGGGGGGCGGGCCGCTCGTTTCCGTCGCGCATCATGCGGCGGAGAAATAACCCCGACGTAAGGAAAACCGATCATGGGCACGCTCGACAAGGTTCTCTATACGGCAAAAACCCATGCCAGCGGCGGCAGGGACGGCGGTAGCGCACACAGCAGCGACGGACGGCTGAAAGTGGTCTTCTCACGGCCCGGTGGCGCAGGCGACGGCACCAATCCGGAACAGTTGTTCGCCGCCGGGTGGTCGGCATGCTTCATCGGCGCAATGCAGGTCGTCGCCATGCGGCAGAAGATTACCTTGCCGCCGGGCACAGCAATCGATGCAGAGGTCGATCTGGGCCCTTCCGGTGACGCCTTCGGAATCGCCGCGCGCCTGAATATCAGCCTCCCGGGCATGGAACGCGATGCGGCCCAGAGCCTGATCGAGGCCGCACACCAGATATGCCCCTATTCGCGTGCCACGCGCGGCAACATCGACGCCACGATCACGTTGGTGTGAAGGGATTTATCGCCGACAATTCAGTGAGTAACCATGCCTAAGATCGAAACGGCCGAAGAGATCGACCGCCCGCGGCGCCGCCTCTTGAGCGCTGCCGCGACCGGCTTCGCCGCCGCCCGGATCGGAATGACCGGAACCGCCGCTGCGGCAGAGGCCGGGCCCAAATCCACGACGAATGTCGCGTTCGCCCCGCTGAAGCACATCGATGCCGGCCTTCTCAATATCGGTTATGCCGAGACCGGGCCCGCCAGCGGCCCAGCAGCCATCCTGCTGCACGGCTGGCCTTACGACATCCACAGCTATGTAGAGGTTGCACCGTTGCTGGCCGCAGCCGGCTTTCGCGTGATCGTCCCGCATCTGCGCGGCTTCGGCACGACCAGGTTCCTGGCCGCCGACACGCCGCGCAACGGCCAGCAGGCCGCGCTCGCCGTTGACGGCATCGCGCTGATGGATGCACTCAAGATCCAGCACGCGGTCGTCGCCGGTTTCGACTGGGGCGCGCGGACGGCGGACATCATGGCCGCCCTTTGGCCGGAACGCTGCAGGGCGCTGGTTTCGGTCAGCGGCTATCTGATCGGCAGCCAGAAGGCCAATGCCGCGCCGCTGCCGCCGAAGGCCGAATTCTCATGGTGGTACCAGTATTACTTCGCCACCGAGCGCGGCCGGGCGGGGTACGGCGAATACCGGCGCGATTTCGCCAAGCTGATCTGGCAGACCGCCTCGCCGAAATGGGCCTTCGACGATGCCACCTTCGAGCGCAGCGCGGCATCCTTCGACAATCCGGACCACGTCGCGATCGTGATCCATAATTATCGCTGGCGGCTGGGCCTGGCCGAGGGCGAGGCGAAATACGACGATCTTGAGCGGCGGCTGGCGGGAGCGCCGGATATTTCCGTCCCCACCGTCACACTGGAGGGTGACGCCAACGGCGCGCCGCATCCCGCCCCTGCCGCCTATGCGAAGAAGTTCACGGGACGGTACGAGCATCGGCTGATTCAGGGCGGCATCGGCCACAACCTGCCCCAGGAAGCACCCAAGGCCTTCGCGCAGGCGGTGATCGATGCCGGCCGCTATGCGTAGCACGCTGCTGGATCTGCTCGGCATCGGCCTGCCGATCATCCAGGCGCCCATGGCCGGTATTTCGCCTCCGGGCATGGCGGCTGCCGTCAGCAATGCCGGCGCGCTGGGCTCGATCGGCGTCGGCGCGACCGATGCGAAGGGCGCCCGCGCGATGATCGCCGCCTTTCGCGAACGCTCCAACGGGCCGCTCAACGTCAATGTCTTCTGCCATCGGCCGGCCAAGGCCGACCCCGAACGCGAACGCGGCTGGATCCGCCGGCTGACGCCCGAATTCGAGAGGCTGGGCGCGACGCCCCCTGCCACGCTCAGCGAGATCTATCGGAGCTTCGTCGAAGACGAGGACATGCTGGCGGCGTTCGTCGCCGAGCGGCCGAAGGTCGTGAGCTTCCATTTCGGCATTCCCGCACCCGAGCGCGTCCGTACGCTCAAGCAGGCCGGGATCGTTCTCCTGGCCTCGGCGACCAATCTCGGCGAGGCGCGCCAGGCGGCAACGGCTGGCGTCGATGCGATCGTCGCCCAGGGTTACGAGGCGGGCGGCCATCGCGGCGTCTTCGATCCGGACGCAAGCGACGATCGGATCGGCACGATGGCGCTGACCCGTATCCTGGCGCGGGAGATCGATCTGCCCGTCATCGCCGCCGGGGGCATCATGGACGGGGCGGGGATTGCCGCGGCGCTCAATCTCGGCGCCGCCGCGGCGCAGCTCGGCACGGCGTTCGTCGGCTGCGACGAGAGCCTGGCCGATACGGGCTACCGTGCGGCGCTCTTCAGCGATGCCGCGCACCACACGGCGACGACCCGCGCCATTTCCGGCCGGCCCGCGCGAAGCCTAGCCAACCGTTTCACCGCGCTGGGGGCGACCGTCGCGCCTGGGGACATTCCCGATTATCCGATCGCCTATGATCTGGGGAAAGCGCTGCATGCCGCCGGAAAAGCCAAAAGCGAGTTCGGTTTCGGCGCGCAATGGGCAGGGCAAGGTGCGCCGCTGGCGCGCGCCATGCCGGCCTGGGACCTGGTGGGCGTGCTCGCCGCCGAACTCGATCGCGGCTGATCCAGAGACGAATCGACGGACGGGATCGACGTCATTATCCTGCGCCCATGGACAAGACGGCACCGGACCTGACAGAGCTACTCGCGGAAATCCGCCGCCGCCGCGAGGAATTCGAGCGCTTGGGCCACGCGCCCGCCGACATGGTCGAGACGCTGAAATCGGCGGGCATCTATCGGGCAATGGTCGCGCGCCGTTTCGGCGGCGACGAAATGCCTCCAGCGGACTTTTGCCGGATCATCGAAGCCATCTCGACCGCCGACGGATCGATAGGTTGGGTCGCCAGTTTCGGCTGCATGCCGAGCTATCTGGCGGCGTTGCCGATCGAGACCCAGCATGAGATTTTCGCCGCCGGCCCCGATCTTGTCTTCGCGCTCGGCGTATTCCCACCGCAGCCGGCGACGCGGAGCGGCGATGGCTTCAAGGTGAGCGGTCGATGGAAATTCGCCAGCGGCAGCATGGCGGCCTCATTGTTCGGCGTCGGGATTTCGGTCCCGGAGGAAGCAGCGGGCGGCGCGCCCCTTCTGCGCATGGCGGTTCTACCGCGACAGCAGCTTACGATCGAAGAGAACTGGGATGTCGTGGGACTGGTGGCGACGGGCAGCCACGATATCGTCGTGCGTGACGCCGTCGTGCCGGAGGCCTGGACATTCGCGCGCGGCGGCGCGCCCTCACTCGACACGCCGCTTTACCAATATCCGGCGCTCGGCCTGGCGGCCCAGGTTCTGGCCGCGGTCGGCCTTGGAATCGCGCGGGCCGCTTTGGACGAGGTCTCCGGCCGCGTGTCGGACCAGACATCGATCACCGGCGCACCACGGCTCGCCGACCGGCCTTATGTCCACCTGGAATTTGCGAAAGCGGAGGCAATGCTGCGTTCGGCACGCAGCTTCTTCTACGACACCACGGAGGCCGCGTGGCAAACCCTGCTCAACGGCGACGCACTCTCCGTGCAACAGAAGGCGCTGATCCGGCTGGCTTCCAGCCACGCAGCGCATACCGGCGCCGAGACAACGCGCACCGCTTACAAGCTGTCGGGAACGGCCGGGATCTATACCCACCAGCCGCTCTCGCGCTATCTGCGCGACGCGCTGGTCGTGCCGCAGCATGCCTTCCTGAACGAAGGCACGTTCGAAAGCGTGGGCCGGGCCCTGCTCACCGATGAAGGTCAGCCAGGCTTCATCTGACACGCCTACTCCGCCGCGGCCTCGCCCATTCCGCGCAGCATCACGAACGGGGCCTTGAGCTGCCCCAGGAAGTGTTTCGGCATCGG
>DATJHU010000078.1:0-2873 GCA_035493715.1 Alphaproteobacteria bacterium
CAATCGACGACGCCCTCGCCAAACAGGGTGGGCAGAATCACGCGGCTCTGCAGAACGGCGCCGTCCTCGATCCTCACCTTTCGGATCGTGCCCTGGCCGACCTGGCCGGTGCTCTCGTAGAGAAACCCGTCGCGATAAAACAGGCCCTCGGTATATGCGTGCCGATCGTGCGGATAGGCGTGGACGATCCTGACCTTGGAAACCGGCAGGTCCGCCCGGGCGGTGGAGACGGCGAAAAAGGCCAGGAAAAGGGCTAGGAAATACCGCATTTGCATCCTGTTTACCCGAAAGTCCGCGCCCCACAAATGCAACCGCCTTGCCCTTCACGCGCCATACCCTAGATTCCTTCAACCGGAACAATGGGACTCGGTTAAGCGAATGGAGTTCGTCGGGGATTATCGTTTCCACGCATCGGCCCTGGAGGTCTGGCACGCGCTGAACGATCCCGACGTTCTGAAGGCCACGATCCCGGGCTGTGAAACCATGACCCGGGTCACACCGACCCACTATGCCGGGCAGGTTTCCTACAAGGTCAGCGTCCTCACCCTTGCCTTCGACGGCAAGATCACGCTCTCCGAACTCGAACCGCCGACCAGCTATCGCATCTCGGTCGAAGCGCACGGCAGGATCGCGGGCACCGCCGCCGGAACGGCCAAGGTCCGGCTGGTCGATACGGCGGAGGGCTCGCACCTGCACTACGAGGCGTCGACCGAGATCGGCGGCCGGCTGGCGACGCTGGGCGCCAGGCTGATGCACGGCACCGCCACCAAATATGCCGAGAAGTTCTTCGCCCGCTTTGCCGAGGCGATGGCGGCGAGAAAGAAAGAAATCGACAGCCCGCCGGCCACCTGAAATAACGCCACCGAACAAGAGCGTTTTCTGGGAGGACTCATCATGGACGTCGGAATCTGCCTGCCCTATTCCGAGCCGGGGATCACGCGCAAGACGCTGATCGATTGGTGCAAGGCGATCGAGGACAGCCCGCTGACCGCCCTGTCGTGCGGCGAGCGGATATCCGGCCCGGATGCGATGGAAATGCGGAACATGATCGCCGGCGCCGGCCTGCTGACCGAGCGGGTGCGGATCGTCACCACCCTCTACATCCTGCCGATGCACAACGCGGTGTGGGCCGCCAAGGAAATCGCGACGCTGGACGTGCTGACCGAGGGGCGGGTCGATGTCGTGGTCGGCACCGGCGGCCGGCCGAACGACTACCGCGCCGTCGGCGCCGACTTCGAGACGCGCAACAAGCGCCTTCCCGGACAGGTGCAGCAGATGCGCGACATCTGGGCCGGCAAGCTGCCGTTCGAAGGCTCCGAGATCATCGGCCCCAAGCCCTATCAGAGCGGCGGACCGCGCGTGCTGGGCGGATTCGCCGGCCCCAAGGCGATCCGCAATTCCGCCGCCTGGGCCGATGGGCTTTACGGCTTCTCGATCCCCGGCCATGCGTCGGAGATCAAGGACAAGATGGACTGGTTCCAGGAAGGCTGGGACGCGGCCGGCCGCCAGGGCAAGCCCTACAAGATCGGCGGCTTCTGGTACTCGCTGGCCGACGGCGCCAAGGAAGGCCTGCACCATTACGTCTACGACTATCTGAAGATCGCCGGTCACGATTTCGCGACCTCGGTCGCGGACACCATGACCCAGCACGATCCGGGCGCCGTGCTCGACACGATGCGGGCGATGAAGGAAACCGGCATCGACCTGCTGTTCATGGTCCCGGCTTCGCCCGCCGTGACCGAGGTGACGCGCTTGGCCGAGCTGGTCGCCAAGATCTGATGGCGGATAGTTCGCCCTGGATCCGGTTCATCATGAGCCCGGCGGGTGCGAGGATCGACAAGTTCTTCGTTCGCTGGTTCGCGATCTCGCCGCTGAGCAAGGCCTACGCCAAAGCCAGCGGCATCCAGGACCGGGGCCGCTATCTGCTGCTGGTCACCAAGGGCCGTACAAGCGGGAAGAAGCGCGCGACCTCGCTCAGCTATTTCGAGATCGACGGGCATCTCCTGGTCGTCGGATCGGGCGGCGGCGCGCCGGTCGACCCGCATTGGGTCCGCAACCTGCGCGCCGATCCGAACGTGACGATTTATGTCGACCGCAAGGCATGCCGTGTCCGCGCGCGTATCCCGACCGGCGAGGAACATGCCGGTTTGTGGACGAAGCTCGTCGCGGGCGTGCCGACCTATATCGAACTGCAGAGCCAGACGACCCGCGAAATTCCGCTGGTGATCTTCGAATAAAAACAACGCGAAGGAGGCGTGCCGATGCTTTTGAAAATCATGATGAGCCCGCTGGGCCTGTGGTGGGACCGGGTGATGGTGCGTTTCACCGGTAAATCGCCGCTGTGCAAGGTGTTCGCCAGGATGGGCGGCTTCCCGCCGCGCCCTGCCCTGCTGCTGATCGTGAAAGGCCGCAAGAGCGGCAAGCCCCGCGCCTCGGCGCTCCCCTATTTCGACGCCCACGGGAAACGCTTCGTCGTCGGCTCGCGCGGCGGCGGCCCGATCGATCCGCAATGGGTCACAAACCTGCGCGCCGACCCGAACGCGACGATCTATGTCGACCGCAAGGCCAAAAAGGTGAAAGCCCGCGTCGCCGCCGGCGAGGAGCGCGCCGCCTTGTGGGAGGAGCTGGGCAAGATGCTGCCGACCTATGTGCACTACCAGACGCTGACCACGCGGGAGATCCCGCTGGTGATTCTGGAGTAATGGAGCGCAAGCGGTGGGGTTTGTGAAAGCGGAAATCCCCTGAACCCTCACGCGGCCCGTCGGGCCACCTTCTCCCGCAAGCGGGCAAGGGCTTTAAGAGCGCCAGCGCCTTTAGCCTTCTCCCGCTCGGCGGGAGAAGGTGGCGCCACGACCGCAGGTCGTAACGAACGC
>DATJHU010000079.1:0-4798 GCA_035493715.1 Alphaproteobacteria bacterium
CGAAGCGCGTCACGAAATAAGGCGCGAAGCCGCCGAAGATCGGTACGGCGATATTGTAGCTGAGCGAGAGCCCGGTGGAGCGGACCGAAGGCGGAAACATCTCGCCCACCTGCGAGGCTGACGGGCCCGTATACATCGACAGCGCCATCGCCATCAGCCCCGACACAACCGTCAGGACCGGCGCCGTCGGATGCCGCGCCATCACCAGGAATGCCGGATAGACCAGCACGGCCAGCGCCAGCGACGCCGCCAGCATCTGGCGCGGCCGGCCGATCGCGTCGGACAAGCGCCCGGCGACCGGGTTCATCACCAGATAGAGCAGGCTGGCGACCGACGCCGCGCGAAAGGCGGTATCGGTGCTGACGCCCAGCGCATGCACGGCGAAGGTCGGCATATAGATGACCAGCAGATAGGTGCAGGCGGTAAGCTGGATTGTCAGGCAGAAAGTCTGCACCAGGGCGATGCGATGGTCCTGCCAAAGAACGGCGATCGGAGGCCGGCCCAGCCGCCGCTCGGTCAGGAAGACCGGTGTCTCCGGCACTTTGCTGCGCAGGTAGAGCCCGACGGGTGCGATCGACAGGCCGAGGATGAACGGTATCCGCCAGCCCCAGTCGGCAATCGTTTCGGGCGCCATCAGGTGGGTCAGGGCGAACGCGAACAGGCTGCCGCTGAGTGTCGCCGCGGCCTGGCCGGCGAATTGCCAGCTGGCATAGAGACCGCGCCGATGCGGCGGCGCCATCTCGATCAGATATGACGTCGCCCCGCCCATCTCGCCACCGACGGAAAACCCCTGGATCAACCGGGCGAGCACGATCAGCGCGGGCGCGGCAGGACCGATCATCGCGTAGGTCGGCGCGAACGCAATGATCGCCGAGCCGACCAGCATCATCTGGATGATGAGCGTCAGCGCCGCGCGGCGCCCTTTCCGGTCGGCATATTGCCCGAGAACGATCGCACCCACCGGTCGCAGCACGAAACCGACGCCATAGGTCGCAAGCGTCGCCAACAGCGCCGCCAGTTCGTCGCCCGCCGGGAAGAACGCCTTTGCAATATAGATCGAAAACAGGCCGTAGACCGTGAAATCGAACCATTCCAGCGCGTTGCCGACGATCGCCGCCGCGACCGCCGTGGTCCCGGCGGCCTGGGCGTCGGCGGATCCTTCCTGGATTATCGCGCCGGAAGTTCGAATCGGCCGAGATCCTGGATAAGTTCAACCAGCCCGTGGGCCGCATGGTCGATCAGGCGCGCGCCCAGCTCCGCCGTTGCGGCGCTGGCATCGCCCACCACGCCGGCCGGGTTGAGATCCTGGGTCTGCCACGCGAATCCGGATCGGCCGGTCGCCCTGAGACGCGCGAACCCGGTCTCCATCGCCTGCCCGGTCGACGGAAAATTGGTGACCGCGTCCAGCCGCACCAGGTCCGGGCGCAGATGCAGCATCATCGCGGTCTCCTTCGTTCCGCCATGCAGCCCGTGCACGGCCTCGGCGCGGTCGACCGCGCCTTCCGGCGTGCCGAACGCGCCGGGCGTCGCCCAGGACACGATCATGCCGAGGCGTGCACGCAGATCCGTACCGACCAGCTCGGGCACGCCCATCTGCCCGCCATGGCTGTTGAAGATCAAAAGCTTGCGCAAGCCCGACCGCGCGACGCTCTCGCCGATTTCGGTCCACAGCGAGATCAGGGTCCGCGACTGAAAGCTCAGCGTACCCGGAAAGGCCATATGCTCATGCGAAGTGCCGATCGCCTGCATCGGCAGGACAACAACCGGCAGGTCGGCGGGCAGCAGCGCGCAGGCCGCATCGATCACGCCTTGATTGATGACGACGTCGGTCGACAACGGCAGATGCGGACCATGCTGCTCGATCGCCGCGACCGGCAGGACCGCCACCGCGTCGTTCAGCGCGCCGTCGGCAAAATCGACAGTCGCGAGGTCAGCCCATTGCACCGGGAAACGGATCAAACCAGATACCTTTCAATCGCCCCATTATGGCGGCAGCGTGCCGGCGGGTTTCCGAACTTGCCAGCTTGTGGCCGCCATCGTATGTCAGCCTGTCATCTTGTCTCGCCGGAATTGATAACGATCCGGTAGGAGTTCTGTCCATGTCCGTGTTCCGTCTCGACGAAGAAGATCAGCCCGAAGCGCCCGCGAAGAAGCAGGCTGAGGAGAAATCGCCGAACGTCGTCGAAAATCATCTCTACAAGTCCCGCACCGTACTGCTGTTCGGGGAGATCAACGACAAGGTCGCCCGTTCGATCACCGCGCAGCTGGTCGCTCTGTCGGCTGAGAGCGCCAAGCCGATCCGCATGTTCATCAACTCGCCGGGCGGCCATGTCGAATCCGGCGACACGATCTTCGATGTCATCCGCTTCGTCCGCGCCCCGGTCCAGGTGATCGGCACCGGCTGGGTTGCCAGCGCGGGCGCGTTGATCTTCATCGCGGCGAAGAAGGAAAACCGCTTCTGCCTGCCCAACACCCGCTTCATGCTGCACCAGCCGAGCGGCGGCGCGATGGGCAAGGCCAGCGACATCGCGATCGAGGCCAAGGAAATCATCAGGATGCGCCAGCGCCTGAACGAGACCTTCGCCAAGGAAACCGGTCAGTCGCTGGAAAAGATCACCCGCGATACCGAGCGCAATTACTGGATGTCGGCCGAGGAAGCCGTCACCTACGGCCTGGCGCACAAGGTGATCACCGTCGCGACCGAACTGGATTAGCCAGCCCACCAAAGAGTCGTCATGCCCGGGCTCGACCCGGGAATTCCCGTCATGGACTGCGCCTGCGGAACCACGTGGATGGCCGGGTCAACCCCGGCCATGACGCAGTGAAACCAATAAATCCATTTAACGCCGAGGACGCTGAGAACCGCGGAGGTCGCTGAGAAGGATTTCTAGTCTCCGCGTTCGCTGCGTGCCCTCCTCGACCTCTACGTTAAGTCATGTATTGGGATTACGCCGCCGGTTCTTGCTGCGTGATGCAGTGGAGCCCGCCGCCGCCGACCACCAGGTCGTCGGCCTGAAGCTGGATGATCTTTCGGTCGGGGAACAGCCCCGAGAAGATACGGAAGGCCGGATCGTCCGCCGCATCCCCGAATGACGGCATGATCAGACCGCCATTGGCGAACACGAAATTGATGTAGGACAGCGTCAGCCGCGTACCGCCCATTTCGCGGCGGTACGGTTGCGGGATTTCCACGATTTCCAATTCGCGGCCGGCCGCATCGCGCGCCGACTTCAGCCGCGCCAGATTATCGTGCTGTACCAGATAGTTCGGGTCGGCGGCATCGGCGGGCATCTGGATCATGACAGTGCCCGGCTTGGCGAAGCAGGCGATCTCGTCGATATGGC
This sequence comes from Alphaproteobacteria bacterium, assembly GCA_035493715.1. Lineage (GTDB taxonomy): Bacteria > Pseudomonadota > Alphaproteobacteria > BOG-932 > Roseiterribacteraceae > BOG-932. The sequence goes on from DATJHU010000079.1 coordinate 3,345, forward strand.
CGTGCGTCTCGTCCCCCTCGTAGCCGCGGCCGAGCCAGATGACCCGTCGCGCACCCAGACAGTCGGCCAGCACCGCCTCAAGCTCGCCCTTCGTCTTGCCTGGGTTGCGTCCGGGGTCGAGCAGACATTCCTCGGTGACCAACAGGGTCCCCTCGCCGTCTCCAACGATCGCGCCGCCTTCAAGCACGATCGGCGCCGGAAAACGCGGGCAGCCGCGTAGCTTGGTCACCTCTTCCGCGACCTTCGCATCCAGTGCGAAGTCGCCATGCAGGCCACCCCAGCCGTTGAAGATCCAGTCGATCCCGGCGATTTCACCCGCTGCATTGGTCACGAATGTCGGCCCGATATCGCGCATCCACCCGTCCGACACAGGCACCGGCGTCAGATCGATGCCCGGCCCGCACATCAGCGACGCCTCGGCCATCTCGGACGGGTTGCAGACGATCGTCACCGGCTCGAATTCCGCAAGCGCCTTGGCAAGCTCGACATGAACCCTGCGCGCGGCCTCGATGCCCTCCCCTTGCCATGTCGCCGGACGCTGCGGCCAAGCCAGCCAGGTGCGCGCGTGCTTCGTCCATTCCGCGGGTAGCGCGAAACCGAGCGAGGCGGGTGTCTTGGTCGTCGTCGTCATTTCGCGCTCATTATGTGTTTGCCGTCTTTAAAAGACCAAGCGCCATCGCAAGCTGTTTTAGGGTGTAAACACTCCCGCGACTTAAGAGGTGCGCCTTGGAGATCGGATTTATCGGGCTGGGCCACATGGGCGCCGCCATGGCCAGGAACCTGCTTTCGGCCGGCCACCGGCTGACGGTTTATAACCGGACACGCGCGAAGACCGACGCCTTCGCCCGTGAGGGCGCGACGGTCGCCGAGACGCCGGCCGGCGCGGCGCGCAATCCCGTGGTCATCGTTATGCTGGCGGACGATCATGCGCTCTCCGAGGTCGTCGAAGGCGACAGCGGCGTTCTCTCCGCTGTCGGACCCGCCGGCATACTGGTCAATATGAGCACCGCGTCGCTGGACATCACCCGCCGGCTTGCCAAGGTCAGCGACGACAGCGGATGGCAGTTCCTGGCCGCACCGGTCTTCGGCCGGCCCGACGCGGCGGAAGCCGCCAAACTGTTCATCGCCGCCGCGGGCGCCGCCGATGCGTTCAAGACCCTAGAGCCGGTCTTCGACGTCATGGGGCAGAAGACCGTCTATTTCGGCGACGATCCGGTGCATGCCGCGGCGGTGAAGATTTCGGGCAATTTCATGCTGCAGAGCGCGATCGAAGCGATGGCCGAGGCCTTCGCTTTGGTGCGCAAGCATGGCGTCGACCCTAAGGAATATCTCGATTTCATCACCGGCACGGTCTTCACCGCGCCCTTCTACAAGGGCTATGGCAGCGCCATCGCCGAGAAGCGCTTTACACCGCCCGGCTTCACCCTGCCGCTGGCGCTCAAGGACACGCGCCT